>JASHVV010000292.1 GCA_030044385.1 Gammaproteobacteria bacterium | reverse complement strand
GGCACACATGAACACTCCGGCGACGACGGTCTCCAGCCAACACCCGGCGGCGCAGCCCTCCGGCTGGCGCGAGCTCTGGCAGAAGGAGGATTGGTGGGCGGTCTGGCTGGGGCTCGGCATCGTGCTCGTCGCATACGGCCTGTTCGCGCGCGGGCACAGCCTGGAGTGGATCGCCGTCAGTCCGGCGAAGTGGTCGACCTGGCCCGAGATCGGGAGCCACTTCGCAGGCAACTGGCCGCGGTACGTCGTGCAGTTCGCGCTCTGGGCCGCGCTCTTCTCGATCGCGCTGCGCGCATTGGGATACGAAGTGCGGCGGTTCCTGCCGGCATTCCTCCTGGTCTACGTCTTCGCCGTTCTGATCTTCACGCTGGGACAGTGGACGGAGGCCAATCGATACAACCTCGAGCCGCCGCTGGTCGCGCTCCTCCTCGGGCTGTTGATCTCCAACGTGGTCGGCCTGCCTGCGTGGCTCGATGCAGGCTTCCGCGTGGAGTTCTACGTCAAGACGGGCATAGTTCTCCTCGGCGCCACGCTGCCGTTCACGCTGATCGTCTGGGCGGGCCCCACCGCATTCCTCCAGGCCACCATCGTCTCGCTGGCCACGTTCCTGGTCATCTTCACGGTCGGTCGCCGCTTGGGTCTCGACCGACGGTTCGCGGCCGTGCTGGGCGCCGGAGGCTCCGTCTGCGGGGTCTCCGCGTCCATTGCCATTGCCGGCGCCGTCGGCGCACGCAAGCAGGACGCGTCGGTCGCGATCACGACGGTGATCATCTGGGCCATCGTGATGATCTTCGCGCTGCCGCTCGCCGCCCGACTGCTGCACCTCTCCTCCGGGGTCGCCGGAGCGTGGATCGGCACGTCGGAGTTCGCCGACGCCGCGGGACTTGCGGCCGCCGACACCTACGGTCATCTGGCAGGCAGCGTGCCCGGGATTACCGGCACTCCGGATCAATCGCTTTTCGCGTTCACGCTGATGAAGGTCATCGGACGCGACATCTGGATCGGCGTGTGGGCCCTCGTGCTGTCCGTCATCGCCACCACGCGCTGGGAGCTGCAGGCCACTGGCGCAAAGGCCGACGTTGCGCAGGTCTGGTGGCGCTTCCCCAAGTTCGTCGTCGGATTCCTCGCGGCCTCCGCGCTGATCACCGCCGTGTCGGCCCATTACGGCCAGTCGGGTTATCACGCTGCCGTCACACCGGAGCTCGTCACGCCCCTCAAGGACCTGAGGACCTGGGCGTTCATCTTCTGCTTCTTCAGCATCGGCCTGACGACGCGCGCCCGTGAGCTTGCGCGGATCGGTCCGCGGCCGTTCCTCGCATTCACGGCGGGCGTCGTGGTCAACGTCATCCTGGGTCTGGTTCTCTCCGCCTGGGTGTTTGCACCGCACTGGCAGAGTCTCGCGCATTGAGCGGCCGCGCGACCGACGGGATTCGCTGTGCTCTCTGCCGCCACTTCGACAGCGATCCGGCGGCGCTCGAGCGCGCGCTGCCCGGGATGTCCGCCCTCAGCTCGGGTCACGGAGCAACCCGGGCGCGGGACGGACTCTGCCTGCTCCACCAGAGGCTGCGCGCCGGGCACTCCGGCTGCGGCAGCTTCTCACCGCTTGCAGCGTTCGTTATTCCGACATAAGCAACTGGAACTTCCGCCGGCCCGCGAGGCTGAGTTAGTGTTGGCAGGAACGACGCGAGCGGCCCGCGCCGGATCCGTGACGCGCGCCGCCGCATGGCCGCAGAGAGATCATAGTGAGCGAAATGACGGTGCCGGACAAGGTGATCGATCTGGCGGCCTATCGCGCCGCCCGCGGAGCGAAGCGCCCCGGTGCAGGGCGGACGCGTTATCTCTTGTGGTATCCGGGCGTCGGGTATTTTTATCCCGCGCCGGGCGTCGGCCCGGTGCCGCTGCGCGGCAGCCCGTTCGCGCACGATCGTCGCTGATCCGCGCGGCGCCGCACGCGCTCGACCGGCTGCCGCGTTCCGCGCGCCGCTCGTGAGCTCGGGGTCCGAGATACACGAGCCGCCCCGGCGCCCGGGCCGGAGCCACGGGCGGCGCGCACGCACCGCCGGTGACGCACAAATCGCCGCCGCCGTCGGGGGGCGTCTGAGGGAGGTGCGCAGTCAGGCCGGCCTGTCGCTCGAGCGCTTGTCCAAGCTGGCCGGCGTGAGCCGCGGGATGCTGAGCCAGATCGAGCTGGGCCGCAGCGCGCCGACGGTCACCATCCTCTCGCGCATCGCCGCGACGTTCGAATTGCCCGTGGCCGCCTTCCTCGCCCCCTCCGCGGCCGGCAACGCGCGAGTCGCCGTGCTGCGGCTGAGCGAGTCTCAGCGCCTACAATCGGCCGACGGCAAATTCGTCTCCCGTGCGCTCTTTCCGTTCCAGGGGACGAGAAAAGCGGAGTTCTACGCCCTGACGCTGCAACCCGGCTGCAGCCACGACAGCGCACCTCACGGCAAAGGCACTGCCGAGAATCTCGTGGTGGCGGGCGGCCGCCTGGAAGTGGACGTGGAGAGCCTCGTCTATGCCCTCGAGGCCGGCGACTCCATCCACTTTGCCGCCGACGTCCCGCATTCCTACCGCAACCCCGGTTCCGAGGCCGCGACGGCATATCTGGTCGTGAGCTGAGGCTGCGCCTCTCAGCGCGTGCACACCATCATCGGCGTGGTGCCGCACATCATGGCCATCGGCATCCCGCAGCTCATCATCCGCATCATGGTCTCGCAGCACATCTTGAGCATCTCCATGCTCATCATGCCGGTCGGCATCATCATGCAACTCATGCCGTGAGCCGTCATCTCGAGGGTCATCTCCGGGACCATCGCCATGCCGCAGCAGCTCATCATCGGCATGCCGCAGCACATCATCATGCAGGGAGTCCCGTTCCTCATCATGGCGCCCATCATCGCGCACATGTCCTTCATCATGTCCATGGTGACGCCCTCGCCCGGCGTCATCGTGCATTTCATGCCCTTCTCGGTCATCGAGCAGGTCATGTGACACGACATGGGCATCATCATCGGGATGGGCATGGACATGCCGGGCGACACGTTCATCGGCATCGGCATGCTCATGGGCATCGACATCGGCTTGGCTTGCATGGCGGTTCCCTGCAGTTATAAATGGGTCACATAACCGGATCGACTGGGATAATAACCAACACTTCGCTCGCGCACAAGTGTTGGAGAAACGGGACTTTCGTCCAATATAACGGATGGATCGGCGATATAGTGGAGGCCGCGGGCGCCACGAACGGCGCCGCCGGGCATCGCCTCATTCCGCCGCGATGACGAGCCGCTCCATGAGCAGACCGTGGCGCTTGAGGCGCGCGCGCAGCACGTTGCGGGAGATTCCCAGTGCCCTCGCGGCCCGCACCTGATTGCCCTTGCAATGCTCGAGCGCGCTGCGCACGATGACCTCCTCGAGCGCCTGGTCCAGCGCAGGATGGTTGTGCTCCAGCAGTTGCCGCACGGATTGGCCGATCGCGCCGAAGCTGTCCGGCGAAAGAGACGGGGAGTCCGGCAGCCGGGAATGCGTTTCGGGCAGCCGCAAATTCTCGCGCTCGATGACGCCCTTGTCCGCGAGGATCAGCGCAAAGTGGATGACATTCTCGAGCTCGCGGATGTTGCCGGGCCAGGTGTGGCCGAGCAGGGCCTGCTCCGCTGCCGCGGAGAGAGACGCGGCTGGTCGGCCGAGCCTGCTCCGGTACAGTTCCAGGAAGTGTCGGGCCAACGGCAGGATATCGCCGGACCTCTCCCGCAAGGGCGGAACGTGCAGAGCCGCCACGTGCAGACGATAGAAAAGATCCGCGCGGAAGCGTCCCGCCTGCACGGCTTTGGCCAGGTCGACGTGGGTCGCAGCCACCAATCGGATGTCGACTGCGATCGGCTGCCGCGCACCGATCCTGACGATCTGCCGCTCTTGCAGCACTCTGAGCAGCTTGATCTGCAGCGGTGACTGCATGTCACCGATCTCGTCGAGAAAGAGCGTGCCGCCATGGGCTGCCTCGAACCAGCCCGGTCGCGCGTGGGTAGCTCCCGTGTATGCGCCGCTCTCGTGACCGAAGAGCTCGGCGTCGATCAGCGCACTGCTCAGGGCGCCGCAGTTGATCGCGACGAATGGACCCCTGCGCCTGCTGCAATCATGAATGTGCCTGGCGATGAGCTCCTTGCCGGTCCCGGTCTCCCCGACCAGCAGCACGGTTGCACGGGTGGCGCCGACCTGCTCGGCCTGCCTCAACAGGTGATCGGACCGGGGATCTCCGACGATCAGTGATCTCGCGCGCGTCCCGAATGCCGGCGAGCCCGCTCCCGGCAGGGGGATCACTTTCCCCGGGTGCGGTGACGACATCGGTTCGGGTCGCTCATGAGCAGGGCTGTAGCCGCTCGAGCTTCTCCGCGGCACGCCGCGCAAGCGGGGTAGGCACGGAGACGCCGCCGCCGACACGGCGCAATGAAGCTCGGGCATCGGCAAACGCACGGCCACGGCGCAACAGCGTCCTCATGGTGTTCCTCGTAATTCCCAGCAGCCGTGCGGCCCGAGCCTGATTGCCTCCACAACGATCGTAGGCGATCCGGGTCGCCAGCTGCTCTACCGTGCGGAGAATGTCCGGCGCCCTCGCGTCGAGCAGGGTACCGATGGCGGCTTCGAGCGAGCGGGTCGCCCGCTCGGCCGAGTCAGCCTGCCTGTCGTCGACCCTTGACGATGCCGCGGCCCCCGGGCGCGGAGGCGAAGCGAGCGGGCCGTCCGGATCGGCAGCCAGACAGAGATCGTTGGCCGTGATTTCGCGATTCCGGCACAGGACGCATGCGAGCTCAATGGCGTTCTGCAGCTCGCGAATGTTGCCGGGCCAGCCATGGGCTTGGAGCCGCGCGGCGGCCTCCTGCGACAATTGCACCTCGCCGGCGCCGGTTTCCGCCGCCTGTCTGGCGATGAAGAGCCGCGCCAGCGGCAGAATATCCGTGGACCGTTCCCGCAGAGGCGGCAGATGGATTCGCGCGACGTTCAGCCGATAGTACAGATCCGACCGGAAGCGTCCGCTGCGTACCGCCTCTTCCAGATCGACGTTGGTCGCCGCGAGCAGGCGAACGTCCAGCGTGATTGGATTGCGCGATCCCAGGCGGGTGACTTGGCTCTCCTGCAGGACCCGCAGGAGCTTGCTCTGCGACTCAGCCGGCAGATCGCCGATCTCATCGAGCAGCAACGTTCCGCCGTTGGCCGCCTCGAACCAGCCGGGTCGCGCGCGCGCGGCACCGGTGAAGGCGCCTGCTTCATGGCCGAACAGCTCCGCCTCGATCAGCCCGTCGCTGAGAGCGCCGCAATTGACCGCAATGAAGCGGCCCTTGCGCTCGCTGAGCAGGTGCAGCCTCCTGGCCGTCGCTTCCTTGCCGGTACCCGTTTCCCCCGTGATCAGCACGGGAGCGCCGCTGAGGGCGATCGCGTCCTCCCTCGGGGCACCCGCACGGGCAGCGAGAAAAGCGAGCCGGTCGAACGGATCGGTGCGCTCTACGAGCATGCGGGATTGAGCGGTCACAATGAAGCCGGGTAACCGGGAAGCCAGCAGAATTCCTGCTTCGAATATAAAGCATCTGCAGATGGCGCGAACTGAGGAATCGGACTGTGCTCATGACGACTTGGAGCAATGCTCCCTCGGACGCAGCGCGCCTTCTTCCATCCCGCCGGTCAGGCAACGCGGGCGCGGCCCGCCAGCGTGGGGAGGTCGATCTGCTCCACGAGACCGCGCGCGAGCGTCAGCGCGGAATGGTCTATCCAGGCATCGAAGTCGAAGTCGGCCGGGATGAAACCGTGCGCCAGTAGAAAATCCTTCTGGTTGCGCAGCCCCTGCACGTATGTCGGACTCAATTGAGGCTCGAATGACAGATGCAGATTCGGACCAAAAGCTTGGCGTACCGCCTCCAGGCTCGAGCCGGTTTCGGCCGAGATCGCAGCCGCCACCTCGCCGGGATGGCGCCTGGCCCACGCGGCCGTCTTGAGCAGGACTGCGAGATAGCGTGCCACCAGGCCCGGGTGCCGATCGAATGTCTCGCGGTCGACGGTCACCGGGCGCGGGGAGCCGGCGCTCACCCGCAGCAGCGGGTCCTGCTGGTCGTTGATGTCGAAGATCGGGCGCAGCCCCCGTGCCAGCGCTTGGGCGGTCGATGCGCCCTTGACGAACACGGCATCCACCCTCCCCGCCAGCAACGCCTCGAGCAGCGGATGAGGGCGAGTCTCCGCCGGCGTCGTCCGCTCCCGCAACTCCCACGCCTGGCTCGGGATATCGGTCCACTGCACTTCGTGACGCGGGACACCATTGATCTCGAGGGCCGTGAGCAGCCCTCGGAGCGATTCGGCGCGCGCCACGTCGACCAGATCGGTGCCCTGGCCTTGGGTCAGGCCCAACCTGTGGCCCCGAAGATCGCCGACGCTGCGAAACGGGCTGTCGGGACGAACCAGAACGAGCTGCGCCTCATCCACCCAGGTGATGGCGACCACGACAGTGTTCTGGCCGCGAGAGCGGGTCCAGATCGGCGGGACGTTGCCGCCTTCCCTGAAGCTGCCCGGGAGGTTGTGTCGAAAATGGGACTCGCGCACCGACCTGTCGTCCGATGCACGGATCGACTCGAGCTCGACACTCAGCGGCTCGAATGCGGCATGCAGCCAGCGATGGTGCTGCGCGATTCCGGACGCGGTCGGGACCGGGCAGCGGGTATACCAGAGTTTAGCGACGCGCGCGGCGCCGGGCGCGACTGGCGCGGAAGCATCAGGGGCAGCGGACATGTTGCGGATCTCCTCGTGACCATGCGAGGCAACCCAAAGCAGCTTGCGTGCCATGCGCCGCAGCCAAGGCCTGAATCGCAATCGCCGCAACCCGCGCCTGCCTTGCTTGGGGCACCGCGGCTGAAATCGAGCAGGCCTGCTGCTCTACGCGCACGGAAGCCGTCCCTCGGCGGGAGCGATTGCGGGTTCGAGCAGGCATCCTCCGCCGGCCGTCGACCTGACGTTGCGCCGGGCGAAACAGATCTGTTGGAATTCGACCATGTATGCCCGGTTGGCAACGGTGGCGCACGCTAATGATTAGCGACCCTCGGCTCGCGGCCTCGGCTGGTACGGAGCGTGCACTGCCGCGGGATGCTAAAGGGTTCACGTGGCCTTCGGCGGCTTCGCAGCGTATGAATTTCCGGCAGCTCCGCAGGACCATGCGCCCACCGCGGGACGCCTCGCGCTTCCAGCGCGCGCCGGGCAGCCCGGACTTGCCCGCGGCGCCGCTGCGCTTCATCTGGTGCGTCACCGGCCGGTATCGCTTGTGGTACGTCGCGATCGCCTTCCTGGAGGCCATCAACGCATCCTGCGGCATCCTGATCCCGTACAGCGTGTCACAAGTGATCCGGACGGTCACCGGCACGAAGGAATACGCCGCAGCCATCACGGAGCAGCTGCGGGAGCCGCTGCTGCTGTTCACGATTCTGGCCATCGGCGAGGTGCTGTTCGGCCGGCTTTCGGGAGCGATCCAGATCCGGCTGGGCCCCCGGCAGAGACAGCATGCCACGCGGGCGCTCTACCACTACCTGCAACATCATTCACATGCTTTCGTCACTGACGATTTCGCCGGCGCGCTGGCGCACCGGATCAGCGAGGCCTCGCTGGGCGTCAGTCAGGCGATGTGGTCGATCCTCGGCGAGTTCTGGCCGGCGACCATCGTTCTGACCGTTGCCGTCACCTTGCTGGTGCGGGCGAATATCCACCTCGGCCTGCTGGTGATGGGGTGGGCGGCGCTGTTCGTGGGTTATTCGTTTCTGCTCGCGCGGCGTTGCCGGCCGCATGCGGTGCGGGCCTCCTCCGCCAGGAGTGAGACGACGGGTAAGGTCGTCGACTCGGTGACCAACCTTGCCAGTACCCGGCTGTTCGCGCGGTTCGCGTTCGAGCGTGAGTATCTGGACCGGTTCCTCGCCAAGGAGCTGGATGCGGTGGGCCGCTCCAACGGCTACGCCGAGCGGGTGCGCTGGTTCCAGTTCTCCGCCGCCGCCGTCCTGAAGCTGTTTACCCTGTACTACGCGCTCCATCTGTGGAGACACGGCGCGATCGACGTCGGTCAGTTCGTAATGGCCGTCAGCCTGGCGCTGCTCGTCATCAACGAGGTGCGCAATCTCAGCCGGCGGTTCCTGGAGCTGTTCGAGTACTTCGGCAACGTCGCCAACGGCGTGCACACGATCGTGCGTCCGCACGATCTCGTGGACGCCGCCGATGCCCGGGAGGTGCCGATCACCCGCGGCCTGATCGAGTTCCGGGATGTGACGTTCGGCTACTCGCCGGGACCCCCGCTGTTCAAAGGCATGAGCGTCACCATCGGCAGCGGACAGCGTGTGGGCCTCGTCGGCTCCTCCGGATCGGGCAAGTCGACCTTCGTCAATCTGATCCTGCGCACCTACGATCCCCAGCACGGCGAGATCCGGGTGGATGGCACGGATATCCGCGACATGACGCAGGATGCGCTGCACTCACAGCTGAGCCTCATCCCCCAGGATCCGAGTCTGTTCCATCGAACCCTGATGGAGAACATCCGCTACGGCTCGATCGATGCCCCGGATTCCGCGGTCATCGATGCCGCGCGCCGGGCGCACGCGCACGAGTTCATCAGCCAGATGAAGGACGGCTACGAGTCGATGGTGGGAGAGCGCGGCGTGAAGCTCTCGGGCGGGCAGCGGCAGCGCATCGCCATCGCACGCGTCGTGCTGAAGAACGCGCCGATCCTGATCCTCGACGAAGCCACCTCGAGTCTCGATTCCATCACGGAAAAGGCGATTCAGGAGACTCTGGACAGGGTGATGGTCGGCAAGACCGTCATCGTCGTCGCGCACCGTCTCTCCACGGTGGCCCGCCTGGACCGGATCCTGGTCTTCGATCAGGGTCGAATCGTGGAGGACGGCACCCACGAGACGCTCCTCGCCCATCGGGGGGTGTACTACCGGCTGTGGAGCCGCCAGTCCGACGGCTTTCTCCCCGATGCAGGCCAGGACCTGTCGCGGGCAGCCACGGCGGGGTGACGAATGAGCCACTGCGCATCTCTCCACGACGCTCGCTCATCGCGCAGTCCCGTCAGGCGGCGGCCTCCGCCCCCTTCTGCGCACCAGCCCGCGCGAAGGGATGGCGCAGGATCGCGATCTCGAACTTACGGCGGGACAGCCAGTGGGCGACGGTCCGCGCGCGAATGCAGTCGGTGTCATCGATCAGCACCACGCGCGCGCCGCGTGTCGCGATCGTCCGGCTCGAGAGACCGAGAAGCTGGCCACCCTCGGATGACGATGATCCCGGGATCTTCTCCGCCGCGAATTCCTCCGGCGTGCGGACATCGAGCAGATAGGTGGTGCGATCGGGATCGGAGGCCCAGGCCCGTGCGGTCGCCAAGTCGATTTCCGGGAACCGGCCCGCGGTGGAGAATCGGGCGACATGGTCGCGTCCGAACTCGCGAGAGCGGTCGGTGGCCGGACCGTAGCGGGAGGGCAATCCTTCTTCCAGCTCCCAACCGGCACGGCGCCAGGCGGCGGTACCGTCCTCCAGGTAGGCGACCGGATTCGGGACGCCCGCATCGATCAGTGTCTGCGCGCCCAATATGGCGCGAGGCAGCCCGGCGCAGGACACGATGACCTGCGTCCTGGAAGAAGGAACGATATCCGTAAATCGCAGCAGCAGTTCCGCGCCCGGAATGCTGACGGCGCCCGGCACATGATTGCGCGTGTACTCGGGAACGGTACGGGTGTCGATGACGAGGACGTCCTCGCCCTTCTCGCGGCTCGCCCTCAACTGCTGGACGGTGACGACGGGCGTATTCCGCTCCCTCTGCACGGCGAAAGAGAAATCGCGGCCGGGGATGTCGAAGGAACGGGTGGCGTACCCGCTTGCAATCCAGGCCGGAAACCCGCCCTTCAGGGCATGGACATTCGGCCAACTCCTTGCATGAAGCGCGGCGGCCAGCTCTGCGCCGCGCCCGTCGCCTGCGTCCACCAGAACCGTGCGAACCTGACGGCGGGGCACGGCACGGTCGATCTGCTCCAGCACACGGTCGGCGGGCAGGTTGGTGCCGAACAGGGGCTGACCATAACCCGTGGCTTCCTCCTTGGCGCGGACATCGAGAACGGCAAGCTCGGCGCCGTCATCGAGCCACCGGGCGAAGGTCTGGCTGTCGATGATTCTATCGCTCATAGACCGGATCTCCTGCTGAGCTTCGAGTGTGATGGTATGTTATATGGCACGATGGGGATTAGCGCATGACGAAATATCGGTTGATCAGCTTCAAGACCTGCCCGTGGGTGCAGCGCGCGGCCATAGTGCTGCGCGAGAAGAAGGTTGAGTTTGAATTCATTCACATCGAATCGGGCAACCGCCCCGAGTGGTTCGGCCCGATTTCGCCGCACGGCAAAGTGCCGGTGCTGCGGATCGACGACGATATCGCGCTGTTCGAATCCAATGCGATCGCGGAATATCTCGACGATACGATCGAGCCCCGGCTGCACCCGCAGGATCCGATCGCCCGGGCCATCAACCGGGCGTGGACGGATTACCTGCCGACTTTCTCCAGCGTGCTGGGCGCCGTCGGGAGCGCCAAGACGGAGGAGGCGCTCGCCTCCGCGCGAGAGGCGGTTGCCGGGGCGTTGGCGCGCATCGAGAAGGAGCTCAACGGGCGCGGCAACGGCCCGTACTTCAACGGTGAGCATTTCGCCCTCGTGGATGCCGGCTATGCTCCCTTCCTGCAACGCTATCTGCTCGTCGAGGAGCTGGCCGGCGATGCGCTCAGCCGCGGGTTTCCGGCTGTCAGGCGGTGGGCAGAGGCACTCGTCGCCCGCCCCACGACTCACACATTCCCGCCAGCGGTCTTTCGCGACCTCTATCTCGGCGGCGTAAGGCAACGCGGCGGCCTCATCGCGCAACGGGCGCTTGGCGCATGATGGCGTGCATCAGTCGGGATAAGGCAGTCCATAGCGGTCGCGGATCGTCTCGCCCTCCTCGTAGGCACGCGGATAGACTCCGCGATCCTGCAGAATCGGTATCACCTTGCGGACGAATTCCTCTATGTCGTCGGGCGCCCGGGGAGGCTGGAGAGTGTACCCATCGACCGAGCCGTCGGCCCACAGCTCGATGATCTGATCGGCGACCTCCTCCGCCGTCCCCAACACGAGCCGGTGGTTCCCCTCGGACCGGCGGACCGCCTCCCGGGCCGTCAGCTTCTCGTGGGTCAGCAGGTCCACGAGGCCCAGGGTGAAGCCCAGGGCCTGGATCCGCTTCGGGTCCGGCACGAAGCGCGCGGCGTCGAGGGGCGCATCCGGGTCGAAATCGGCAGGATCGATGCCATGGGCGCTGGCGAAACGGGCCAACAGCCCGTCCTCCGAGCCGGTCCCGCTGAAAAGCTCGTGCTTGCGCAGCGCCTCCTCGCGGCTGTCCGCGACGATGGCCACCAGCCCGGGGACGATGCGAACACCCGCTGGGTCGCGGCCATGGGTGGCGGCGCGATCCCGGACCTTCTTGCCCAGGGCTCGTCCGGCCGGGCCGGACAGGACGTTCGTGTAGAGAATCTCGCCGTGCCGCGCTGCGAGCTCGATTCCGCCTTCGGATGCTCCGGCCTGAGCGATGACCGGATGCCCCTGCGGTCCGCGCGGCACGTTGAGCGGCCCCCTGACATGGAAATACTCGCCTTCATGGTCGATCGTGTGGGCCGAGGATGCGTCCCAGAACTGCTCCTCGGACACCTCTCCCTCGCGGCGAGGGTCCCAGCTCGCCCAGAGCTTCTTGACCACGTCGAGAAATTCGATGGCGCGCGGATAACGGACATCGCGCGGCGGCAGCGGATCCTTGCCGAAATTGGCGGCGACTTCCGGAACGAAGTTGGACACGACGTTGATGACCAGCCGCCCACCCGACATGATGTCGACCGACTGCGCACGGCGCGCCAGATTGAAGGGTGAATTGAAGGTCGATGACACCGTTGCGACGAAGCCGATGTCGGGCACTTGGGAAGTGAGGGCGGTCGCCAGGATGAGGGGGTCGATGATCTGGGAAGGCCGGGAGTTCTTTTCCAGGCGAAGGAGCGGCATGTCGGAGACGAACACCGCATCGAACACGCCCTCGTGGGCAAGCCGGGTCAGGCGCAGATAATAATCGGGGTCGGCAATGTCGTGCCGGGTGCCCGAGCGGTATTTCCAGGCTTCGTGAAGATAACCTGTTGGATTGATACCGACGTTCAGGTTCAGACGGCGTTTCGATTGCGCCATGGGATACCTTTCCGCTCATGGCCCGGCAACGAGCGCGCGCTCACCAGGAGTACTCGAAGCGTGCGTAGTAGTAGCCGCCGTCGTTACCGTAGGGGGCATACCACACGTAAACCGGATAGGCGCTCGGAACGCTGCCGTACTTGATCGCCGACGGCGTCTGCTCGTTGGGCCGCTTGTTGAAGAAATTGGTGGCGCCGATCGACAGTCTCGCCGCGGCAGTGAGGGAATAGCCGACGTCCAGGTCGGTGATGAACGCCGGCGACGAATGCTGGTCCAGCTCCGAGCCGCTCGGGCTCACGTAGTTGGTCGACGAAAAATGCTTCTCCACCAGATCGAGGTCGACCTTGCCGACGATCCAGTGCCCGCTCAGGGATGTCACGTTCTTCGGATAGTACTGGGTCAGCTCGCTGTAGATGGAGCTGCTCCATGCGATGCCGCTGTTCGCGAGGGCCGGCGGTATGCCGGCGAGGCTTACCACGGAGGTAACGTTCTCGGTGCTGGCGAGCGTCCACTTGACGCGCCCAAGCTCACCAAAATCATCCAGATGCACGATCGACAGGTCGCCGCCGCGTGTCACGGTATGGGCGGCGTTGGTGAAGAACTCCGCTTCCGTCACATTGCTGAAGCCCGCCGCCTGCAGCAACCCGACGACGGTAGACCCCTCGAGCGTCGGCGTCTCGATGATGCGGTTGCGGATGTCGATGATGTAGCCGTCGACAGTGGCCGTCGTTCCCTCGACCGGCGTGATCACCAGGCCCAGGCTGAAATTGGTGGAATGCTCCGGCCGCAGGGCAGTGGCTCCCAGAGCCGTGGCAATCGCGCTGGTGGGTGGCGCCAGATCCGTGAATTCCTGCGTCAGCAGCCCCGTGGTGGGATCGGTGGTATAACCGCCTGTCGACAGGGCATAGTGCTCCTGCTGCAGTGTCGGCGCCGAAAACCCGTTGCTCGCGGTGCCGCGGATCGCCACCGCCGGGCTGATCTGATACCGTGTGGCCAGCTTGCCGCTCGGGACGCCGCCGAAGTCGCTGTAGCGCTCATAGCGACCCGCAAGATCGACGTTCCACGCGTCCGTCAGCGCCTGGTTGATGTCGACGTAGACCGCCTGCACGTCCCGCGACCAGGAACCGCTGATCTGCGGCGAATACCCGTCCATGCCGGAAGCGCCCGGATTCGGCGCGATGCCCGCGTTGAGCGTGCCCGCCGGCCATACGAACGTGCCGTCGGCATAGGAAGCCCACTGGCCGGGATCCACGCTGAAGGTCTCGCGGCGATACTCGAGTCCGGCGGAGATCGTGAGGGGGTTGGCGAAAAGCCCGGTTTCCACGTCGCGGTTGACGTCGAAGTCGTTGATCCACTCGGCTTCGACGACCCTGCCGTCATAGAAGTCGTGGATATCCTCGTATGCGGGCCCGAGCGAGGCGTTCAGCGAGTCGTCAGTATAGATCTTCCCGTTGTCGACGCCGTAAGTCGAGCTCAGATCCCACTTCCACCCCAGCAGCTCGTCTCCCTTGAGGCCCACGACCGGCTGATAATCGTATTCGGCCGACTCGAACTCCGGCATGAAGCCGTTGGGATAGACATCCGGATAGGTCTGCGGGGAAATGGCGGTGCGGAAGAATCCCCACCCCTGCGAGTAGCGATAGGCAAGGGTGGAAAACGAGTAGAGCGTCACGTCCGAGCCGATAGGCAGCTCGGCATTGTATCCGAGGTCATAATCCTGCACCGCCGGCTGGCCCTCGATCTGCCGGTAGCGGCTGAGGCTGGTCTCCAGCGCAGAGGGCTCCCCGTCGGACTGCAGAGGATAGATGCGGGATGACAGCGGATAGGGGCCGTAGACGTTGGTCGCCTTGTGAACATCGACCGACCCGCTCACATTGAGGAAGCCGCCGCCGTCGCCGAGCTTGAACCCCTGATCGAACTGGCCGACGCCGCCGCGACCCTTGAGGTTGGTGAAAGTACCGACGCTCGAGCCGTACTGGCCGTAGCCCACGGTCGCCGACCCGCCTTCATCGTCCTTCTTCAGGATGATGTTGATCACGCCGGCGATGGCGTCCGAGCCGTACTGTGCCGCCGCGCCGTCCTTCAGTATCTCGATGTGGTCCACGGCGCTGACCGGGATCAAGTCGAGGTCGACGGGGGCCTCGCCGTTGAGATACAGCGCTGTCTTGTGACGACGCTTGCCGTTGACCAGCACCAGCACGTCCTTCGGATCGAGGCCGTCGAGCGTCGCGACCTTCACGCCCTCGCCCTGCTGCCCCTGATACCCCGCGAGGTTGCTGTACGAGGGGTAGATGTCCGCGAGCGCGTCCCGCAGATTCTGCTGCCCCGTGCGCAACAGTGCGGTGGAGGTCACGACGACGATCGGAGAGGCGCTCTTCTCTACAGTGCTCGAGGTGGCGCGCGACGCCGTGGTGGTAACGACCACCTGCTGAAGGCTCGGGAGGCCCGCCTCCGAAGAGGCAGACGCATCAGCTATGACCGGCGGCGCCGGCGGCGTCTGGGCGAGCGCCACGCGTCCGCACAGCAACCCGCCGACGGCGGCCGCCACGGTGCTCAAATGCGGTGTCTCGAGGAAACGCCGGACCGTATTGCCACGAGCTTCATCTCTGAAAAGGACCTTCTCAGGCCTGTTTGAATTTCTCAATTTGTTGTCTTCCACGTGCGACCCAACTCAGCTTGTCGGATCGATCGTAGTGACGGGACGGCCGCATCACAATTGACTTTCTGTCAGTTCCTTATTCCGCAAGCTGCCGGCAGCCCGATGTTCTTCATCGGGCAACTGCCCGCGCCAGGCGGCCGACATGAGCATCCGGCGAGTGCCCGACGCTGCGCTCCCGCGGCTGCCTGCCGAAAAACGGGTGTCCGGGATCGTTGAAGCCTGGCGTCGATGCATGGCCGGGCGTGACCAGGCGGTCGACGAACGCCTCGTCCTCGGCCGTGAGCTCGTATTCCAGGCCGGCCTGGTAGTCGTCCCACTGCGCTTCGGTCCTCGGCCCAGCGATCGCCGAGGTCACCAACCGGTTGTTCAGCACCCATGCCAGCGCGAACTGGCCCGGGGAAACGCCGCGCTCGGCGGTGTATCGTTTCAGCTCCTGCGCCAGCCGCAGCGACTCGGGCCGCCACTCGGTCTCGTGCAGGCGCTTGTCCTGACGGGCGGCGCGGGTATCCACGCCGGGCGACTGGTCGGGAAGGTACTTCGCCGTCAGGACGCCGCGCGCGAGCGGACTGTACGCCACCACGCCCAGGCCGTAGTAATCCGCCGCCTCGAGCTGCTCGACTTCCACCTGCCGGTTGGCGATGTTGTAAAGCGGCTGACTCGCCGCCGGCCGGTCGGCGTTCAAGGCGTCCGCGGTCCGGCTGAACTCCGCTATCTTCCAGGCGCGATGATTCGACAGGCCGTAGTAGCGCAGCTTGCCCGCCCGGATCAGATCGTCCAAGGCCCGCACGGTCTCCGCCACCGGCGTCTGGTGATCCTCGCGATGCAGGTAGAGGAGATCGATGTAGTCGGTCCCGAGCCGGCGCAGGCTGGCCTCGACCGCCTGGATCGTGTATTTGCGCGAGGCGCCCCGGTCATTCGGCCCATCGCCGCGGGGATTCACGAACTTCGTCGCCAGCACCCACTTGTCGCGGCGATCCGCAATCAGGCGGCCCACGATCTCCTCGGACTTGCCGCGGTTGTAGCCGTCCGCGGTGTCTATGAAGTTGACGCCCTGAGAGAATGCCTTGTCGGCTATCCGGCGGGACGTCTCCTCGTCCGTCTGTCCGCCGAACATCATGGTGCCGAGACAGATCGGGGACACGCGCAGGCCGGTACGCCCAAGATATCGATGAGACATGGATTGGTTTCCTCTGCAAGTTCAAACTCGTAACCCCGCATCCTTCATCAACGGCAGGATGCGGCGGCCGAAGTGCTCGAGATCGGCGGTGAAATCGAAGAACCCGAGCTGGACGCCGTCGATGCCCGCGCCCTTGAGCGCAAGCAGCTGCTCGACCACCTGCTCCGGGCTGCCCACGATCTCGATGTTGCCGCCCAGATTGCGACCCTGCTTGTGCCGCGCGTCCTTCCGTCCGCGCCAGGCGTGCGCGTCACTGTCGTAGCCGTTGAATCCCGCCCGCCCCAGCGCGCCGGCGACGATCGCATCGGCGTATTCCTGCGCCTCTTGCGGCGTGTCACGGCTGACGATGATCGGATTGATCACGGTTTTCACGCTGCGCCCGGCTTCTCCGGCCGCCTCCCTGATGCGGGCGACGTGCGGCGGCAACGTCTCGAGCGCACTGTCGATGTGCGCCCCTCCCGGGCTGGTGATGAATACGATGTCCGAGTAGCGGGCCGCGAACCGGATGCCGGCGTCGGAGCCGGTGGCATTGACCAGCACCGGCCGGCCGTACAGCGGCTTCGGCGTGATGTAGCCGTTCTTCACTTTCCAGGGCGAGGCGCCCTCGAACGAGAAATTCTCGGTATCGGTCCACAGCCGCTGCACGACCTCGAGCAGCTCGCCGGCAAGCTCGTAGCGGCGGTCGTGCTCGATGCGCTCCCAGCCGAACATCTCGTGCTCGACCGCGCGATGCCCGGTGACGACGTTGATTCCCCAGCGGCCCTTCGAGATGTGGTCCAGGGTGGCGCCGTACTTCGCCAGGTGGAGAGGATGCATCGGGCCGTAGAGCACGTGAATCGTCGAGATCAGGAGTATCGTGCGCGTGATCGCCGCCATCGCTCCGAGGGCGACGAAGGCATCGAGCGACGCGTCGCCGTCATAACCCCCCTTCGGCAGCCACTGTGTCCTGCTGAAGGCGAGCTCGAAGCCGAGCGACTCTGCGCGCTGTACGACGAGCGCGTTGTAATCGAACGTCCAGGTGTTGGAGCTGGGCAGCCTCGAGCGCTGAATGTCCTGAAGATTCAGGAACACCCCCAGCATCAGGGGCTGACGGAAGGCGCGCGCCGCCGGGCTGTCGGGAAAGTCAGCGGGCGAGGCGGCTTTCGAGCTCATGGTTGCCCGCCGGAATCAGGCCAGCGAACGGGCGCGGGAACGGGCGAGCGGGCGGGCCAGGCGGGTCTCGGCGGCGCGGCCGAGGCCGCCCGCGAAGGGTGGCCTGGGGACGGCGCGGATCAGGGCGCGGGTGTACTCATGCTCCGGGCGCTCCCAGATGGCGCGGTGGTCGCCTTCCTCCACTATCCTGCCGCCGCGCATGACCAGAACGCGATCCGCGACGTAGCGGACCACCGCCAGATCGTGCGATATGAATAGATAGGACAGATGCAGATCGCGCTTGAGCTCGACCAGCAGGTTCAGAACCTGGGCCCGCACGGACGCATCGAGCGCCGATACCGGCTCGTCGCAGATCACCAGCGCCGGCCGGAGCACCAGTACGCGGGCGATCGCGATCCGTTGCCGCTGGCCGCCCGAGAACTCGTGCGGATAGCGGCGCAGCGAATCGATCGGCAAGTCCACCCGGTGCAGGGCCTCGAGGATGCGCGCGCGGCGCTCTTCCGGATCCAGGACATCGTGGACCCGAAGCGCGGTATCCAGGGCGGCCTGCACGGTGTGGCGCGGATTCAGCGACGCGAGCGGGTCCTGGAAGACCATCTGTGCCTTGCGCCGCATGGCGCGCAGCGCCTTGCCGGCGAGGCGCCCGATATCCTCGCCCTCCAGCTCGATCGTGCCGCCGGCCGCCGGAATCAGCCGCAGCAACGTGCGGCTCAACGACGATTTGCCGCAGCCGGACTCTCCAACCAGACCCAGTGTCTCGCCGCGCGCGATCTCGAAGGAGACTCCGTCCACCGCGCGCACGATCTGTCCATCGCGTGTGTAGTGGGTGCGAAGATCCCTGACCCGCAGCAGCGGGGGCGAATCCGCCGGCTGAGCGGCATCCGCCGACACGAGCGCGTGCGGTCCGTATCCCTTCGCACCGGCGACATGTGGAGCGCTCTCGGACGCAGGCGCATCGGCGGCGGCGGATTTCTGGTGCCGGGCCAGCTCGAAGGAGAGCTCGCCGGTGTCGGCATCCTGCAGCACGTGCACGCGCGCCAGCGCGCCGTCCCGATAATGCAGGTCGCGATCGAGGATCAACGAGGTATCCAACAGCCCGCGGGTGTAGGCATGCCCCGGCGATCGGAACAGGTCCGCGACCGTCCCTTCCTCGACCTTCTTGCCGGCATACATGATCGCCGCGCGATCCGCATACTGGCCGACGACATCGAGATTGTGCGTTATCAGCAGCAACGACATGCGCAGGCGACTGCGCAGGTCCTGCAGCAGCTCGAGGATTTGCGCCTGGATATTCGTATCGAGCGCGGTGGTCGGCTCGTCGGCGATCAGCAGTCGCGGCTCGCGGGCCACTGCCATCGCGATCATGACCCGCTGCCGCTGTCCTCCCGAGAGGCGGTGCGGGAAGTCGTCCAGCCGCGCGCGCGGATTCGCGATCCGCACCAGGTCGAGCAATTCGGCGGCCCGCTCCCTGGCTGCGCGGTCTGTCAGCGATCCCTGCCCGCGCAGGGCTTCCGTGATCTGCCGCCCGATCGTCATGACCGGGTTGAGGGATGTCATCGGCTCCTGGAATACCATGGAGACGGTGCCGCCCCGAAGCGCCCGCAGGCGCGCCGCATCGAGCGACAGCAGGTCCACGCCCTCGAGAAGCACCCGCCCTTCCACCGCCGCGCCCGGCGGCAACAGGCCCATGACGGCGAGCGCCGTAGTCGACTTGCCGCAACCCGACTCACCCACCAGGGCGACCGTCTGCCCCGCATCGACACGCAGGTCGAGTGCGGTGACCGCACGCCTCGCGCCGAAGGCGACGCCGAGCTGCTGTATCTCGAGCAGGCGGCTCATCGGCGGTCCCTCAGGCGGGGATTGAAGGCTTCGTTCAGTCCGTCGCCGAGCAGGTTGAGAGCCAGGATGGTGACCACCAGCGCCGCTCCCGGCAGGAGGGTCAGCCACGGCGCCTCGCGGAATATCTCCAGGCCGCTGCCGATCATCGAGCCCCAGCTGACACGATCCGGGTCGCCCTGTCCGAGAAACGCCAGCGAGGATTCCATCAGGATGGCCCCCGCGACCATGATGGACGCCGTGACGATGACGGGCGGCAAGGCGTTCGGCAGTACTTCCTGAAGGATGATCCTCGCCGGCCCGTAGCCCAGGCTGCGCGCCGCGGCGACGAACTCGCTGTTCACGAGAGACCGGAATTCCGCCCGTACCAGCCTCGCCACCATCGGCCAGGTGACGACGCCGATGGCGACGGAAATGACTTCCATGGACGGCTGCCCGATTGCGGTGATGATCACGATCGCCAGCAGGAAGGGCGGCGTGGTCTGGACGATCTCCGTGATCCGCATGAGTACGGCATCGATCCAGCCGCCGAAGAATCCGCTCACCGCTCCGACGAGCGTGCCGATGACCACGCCGAGCAGCGTCGCCGTCGCGCCGATCAGCAAGGAGGCGCGACTCCCGTGCGCGATCTCCGCGGCGACGTTGCGCCCGAGGGAATCCGTGCCGAGCCAGTAATGGGCATCAGCAAACGGCTTGATCAGTGGCGCCGCCACGAGGTCGAGCGGGTCTCCCGGATAGAGCCATCCTGCGGACACGGCCAGGATGCCGACTAAGAGCAGCAAGGCGGCCCCCACCATGGCCTTGCGATACGCTCGCAGATCGGCCCACGGCACGGCGATTCGGGAGCGAGCCTCATGAGGCCTGCCGCGGTGCCGCGCCAACGGCCCGAGCAGCAGGACTCCGAGTCGCGGCCGCCAGGGCTCCTCGGTCAGCACCGCCTCGCCCGAGTCCATCAAGGTGTGACTCGAGGCCGGCGAGCGCGATGGCGCCGGGCCCTTCATCGATTGGCCTCCACGCGCGGGTCGAGCCAGACGTGCAGCAGGTCGGCCGCCAGGTTGGCGAGCACCACCACGAAGGACAACAGCAGCACGACTCCCAGCAGAAGCACGTAGTCCCTGCCCTGAACGGCATCGAGCGTCAGGCTGCCGACTCCGGGCCAGCTGAACACCGTCTCGATCACGACCGCACTGCCCAGGAGGTTGGCGAAATCCATGCCTGCCACGGTCACCACCGGCACCAGCGCATTGCGCAGGACGTGTCGGGTCACGACGAAGAACGGGTGGATACCCTTCGCCTCCGCGGTGCGGACGAAGTCTTGCCGCTGCGCCTCGAGCATCGCCGCACGCGTCAACCGCGCGTAGATCGCCACGAAGAAGCTGGCCAGAGTCGCCGCCGGGAGGATGGCGTGACGCAACCGGTCGAGCACGAAGCTCCAGCCGCTGAGACTCGCTCCGAGCGTCTCGGCGCCTTCGCTCGGCAGCCACCCGAGATGGACGGAGAAGAAGACGATCGCTATCAGGGCCACCCAGAAACCCGGCATCGAGTAGAGCAACAGCACCAGCAGCGACAATAGACGGTCCGGCCAGCGGTTGCGCCAGCTCGCCATGACGACGCCCATCGCCACGCCCAGCGAGATCGCGATCGTCAGCGCGCTCAGCATGAGAAACAGGCTGTTCGGCAACCTCGAGCGCAACAGCTCGACGACCGGAGCATTGAAGCGCAGCGAGGTGCCGAGATCGAGATGCACGAGATGATCCACGTAGGAGAGAAATTGCTGCCAGGTGCTCCTGTCGAGCCCCAGATGATGCCGCAGCTGCAGCATCGTCCCGCGGGTCGCCGATCCGGCGTCGGCCGCAAGTACGTCCGCGGCGTCGCCCGGCATCAGCTTCATCACGATGAAATTGAGCACGATCACCCCGACCGTCGTCGGCACCGCTCGCGCGACGATGCGACCAACCCCGCCGAACCAGCGATACGGGGCCGTACCGCGGGAATCCGCTTGCGGCGCGACATCAATTTCAACATCCATAGTCATGCAGTGCGGCTCGTCACACCAAAATGCTAGCCACCGGGCTCTGCCATTACCAACGACAAATCGCCATGACGACATGCCCCGCGGCGCTCACCATGGCTAAGCGAGATAAGCATCCGCGAAATTACCCAACATTGCATCCGCCGTAGTGATGGCATGCCGCAGCCTGCGGTTGCCCACCAGCGGGATGGTCGCCACGACCAGCGGAATCGTCGGCACGTCCGTCTGGACGATGACCTGGAAACGGTCGTACAGCGCATGGCGCTTGACGGGATCCGTTGCCGTCTGCGCGGCGACCAGGAGTCGGTCGACCTCCGGATTGTCGTAATGCGAGCCGTTCGAGAACGCGATGCCGCGCGAGAAATTCTTCGACCAGTAGAAGCGCTGCACGCCGATCACCGGATCCGCGCCCGTCGAAGCGCCGTAGACGATCGTGTCGAAGTCGCGCTCGGCATAAACCCGGCTGATGAACGCCGCCGGATCGGCGCTGCGGATATCGATCCTGACGCCGATCTGAGCCAGGTTGCTGCGCATCACCTGCGCCACCTGCTGTAGATAGTCGGTCGGATAGGCATCCATGAACACTCTCAGCCGCACGCCGCTCGCGTTGCGGCGCAGACCGGCCGCCTCGAGCAGCGCTTCCGCCTTCCTCAGGTCGAACTCATAGACCGGCAGACCGGGCGCGTGAAACTGCGCCAGAGAGCGCGGGATCGGCGAGTCAGCCGGCTCGCCGCCGCCGTGCCAGATGTTTCTGACCAGGAATCTCCGGTCGACGGCATGCGCGAACGCCTGTCTGACGCGAAGGTCGCGCAGCACCGGGCGGTCGAGGTTGAACTCGAGCGAGCTCAGGCCCACATTGAAGGCGGTCGTCGCCGGATACGAGATGAGATGGGGAGTCCGCGCCAGCCATTCGCGCTCGACGAAGTTCGGCGTGCCGAGATGGATCTCGCCGGTCTCCAGCGCAATCGCCAGCGACGCCGGCTGCGGCAGGAAGACGACGATCAGCTCATCGAGCAGCGGCCGCGACGGGTCCCAGTAGTCCGGGTTGCGCTCGAGGACGATGTGGCTGCCGCGCGACCAGCTGGCGAACCTGAAGGGGCCGGTGCCGATCGGCGCCAGATTCCGTGGATTCGACAGCGGATCGCCGCCCTGGTAGAGATGCTTGGGCACCGGCTGCGACTCGGTCGAGGCCAGCGCGTTCAGGATGTACGGCGCGGGCTTCGACAGGACCAGCTCGACGGTCAGCGGGTCCGGCGTCGCCACCGCCGTGACATTGGCGAACGTCGAGCGGCCCCGGCTGTGATACTTCCTCCATATCTCCATCAGCGAGAACGCCACGTCCTCGGACGTGAATGGCTGGCCGTCGTGCCAGCGCACGTTGGGACGTAGCCGGAACGTGATGTGCAGGCCGTCCTCACTGACGCTCCACGCCGTAGCGAGCTGCGGCTGCGGACGCGAGCTCAAATCGTAGGAAAGCAGCCCGTCGAAGATCTTGCCCGAGACCTGTTGTGTCGGGCCTGCCGTCGTCAGCGCGCTCGCGAGCTGGGTGGGCTCCTCGAGAATCCCCAAGACCGCCTTGCCGCCCCTGACGGGGCTGGGACTTGCGGCGGCGGCAGCCAGGACCCGCGAGCCGAGCGCGGCGCCGGCCGCCGCCGTGCTCAGGCACGAGCCTATGAACCGCCGTCTGGTGGCGCGTGCGCGACTCAGAAAACCCGCCCCTCGTCGAAGTCGGTTCTGACGCCGTTCAACAGATAGTCTCCCACCACCCGTGCCCGCAAGGCTGCGGGATTGTGGTTGAGGATGGTGCGAATGTTGCGCCAGTGGCGATCGAAGGCGTATTTGCGCGCGGTCGCCGAGCCGCCGCCGGTGTCGAACAGCCTGTTGGCCGCGGTGATGGCAAGCTGACTGACGATGATCTGCGACTTCGAGTTGGCGAGCGCGCCGCGCATGACCAGCTCGTCGAGGTTCGCGGCGCCTGCCGCGATCGCCAGCGCCGCGGCGTCGAGAGTGCGCGCCGTATCGGCGATGAGCGTGTCGATCGCGTGGGAGACCGATGCGATCTCGCCGACGGCCTGCTGGACGAAGTGATCGCCCGCGGCGTTCTCGGCATGACTGTGCTTGGCGGGCCGGGCATGCTTGCGCGTGAAGCTGATCGCGTCGCTGAGCACGTTGCGGACGATTCCACCGATGACGGCCACCAGGTGAAGCTGGGCGCGTGTCGCCCCGTGCCGCCGCGCGAACGGGTTCCGATGGTGCCTGTCGTTGATCTCGTGAGGCTGCACCTCGACGTCGTCGAGATCGACGCCGCCGCTCGCCGTCATGCGCTGGCCCATGCCGTCCCAGTCATCGAGGATGTGTACGCCTTTGCGGCTTGCGGGCACCAATGCCCCGATGATCTCGCCCTTCTCGTCGAGCGCGCTGAAGCTCGTGTAATCGCAGAATGCCGCGCCGGTGGCGTAGTACTTTTTGCCGGACAGGACGTAGCTCTCGCCGTTTCGGCGCAGGGTCGTGCGCAGCATGTTCGGGCGCGGCGTGCCGATTTCCATGTGCGCGCCGCCGAAGAGCTTGCCGCGCAGCACCTCCTGCACATACTTGCGGCTCACGGGCGACTCCGGATCGACGGCAATCGATTCGATGAACCCAAAGTGCCCGCGCAGCGCGTGCGCGACGTTCGAGTCCGCGGCGGCCAGCGTGCAGGTGACCTCGACCTGGTCGGCCAGCGTTCCACCCGGACCGCCGAGATGCCGCGGGACGCGAAGGTAGGTAATGCCGGTATCCCGCAACCAGCGGAATATCTCGAACGGCAGCTCGCGCTTCAACTCGCGCTCCACCGCGCCGGCGGCGATCCGCGCCGCGATGGCGGGCAGGTCCGCCAGGATCTGCTCGCGGCTGCGCGGCGCCCCGTCAGGACGCTCCGCAAGCGCCGCGGAGTCCGTCTGCTGCGTCAATTCAACGCTCATCGGTGGCCCGTCGTTCGAAAGCCAAGGCCGCCCGTCAGGCCGCCCGGGGCAGCTCGACTTCGTGCACCAGATTGCGGGCAAGCTCGAGCGGCTCGCGCACGATCCAGGCGTCGAAATCGAAATCGGCGGCGAGGAATCCCTCCCGTAGCAGGAAGGCCTTCTGCGCCGCGAGACCACTCACGTATTGATCCGTCAGCGCGGGCGTGAACCGGTGGTGCAGCTCGGGCCCGAATCCGCGCCGGACCGCCTGAGCCGAAGCACCCGTCTCCGCGGCGACGGCGGTCACGACTTCGTTCGGGTGCAACGCAGCCCATTGCGCGGTTCCGAGCAATACGGCGAGGTACCGGGCAACCAGGTCCGGCTGCTCGACAGCCAGCCTCCGATCCACGGTGATCGGCCGCGGCGTGCCGGCATTGACGCGCGCGAGCGGATCCGGTTCGGCGTTGATGTCGAGGATCGGCCTCAGGCCGTACTCCTCTATCAAGGTGGCGCTCACCGCCCCTTTGGCATAGATCGCGTCGACTTCGCCACGGAGCAGGGCATCGGCGGTAACATGGCGCCGGCCCGATCTGTCTGCATCGCGCTCCCGCAGGTCGTATTCCCCGCCCGCGACGTCGACCAGCGTCACCTGCTCGCGTTTCAGTCCCGCGAGACTCAACGCCGTCAGGAGTCCCCGCAATTCCTGCGCGCGTCCGACATCGACCATTCTCGTCGCATGCTGCGGCAATCCGAGCCGTCGTCCGCGCAACTCGGCGATATCCCGGATGTCGCTGTCCTGCCGGACCAGGATCAACTGCTCCTCGTCCACCCAGGTGATGCCGACCACCGCGGTATCCCGGCCGTTGGCCCGCGCCCAGATCGGCGGAACGTTGCCGCCCTCACGGAACATGCCGGGCTGGGCATGATTGAAGTGCGCATCGCGCACCGCCTTGTCCTGCGCGGCTCGAATCGACTTCAGCTCGATGCCGCGGCGCGCAAACTCATCCTGCAGCCAGTGGAAGTGCTGCGCCAGTCCGGAAGCCGTCGGCACCGGGCAGCGGGTGTACCACAACTCCGTGAGCAGATGGTTGGCCGCCCGCGCTGCCGCGGCGGCAGACCGGGCCGACGCGGGCGCCGGCACGCTCGTGTCGGCGAGCCGTTCGTTCGGTATCGCGCTATCGATGACATTGTGACTCACGGGGCTCTCCTGCCGGAGGGTACCGGCGAACGGTCATTGGAGTTGCGGTCTCCCGGCGCACGCACCGATCGGCTGGCGCTGTCAGGACGCTGTGAGTCTAGCCGATGAGCCCGTTGGCGCAGCGTCCCTGGCTGATGAATAATTGCCATGATCTCATGCTCGATCCGGCAACTACCAACTGCAAGACTGTCACCGGATTCAAACCACCGGGGCGCTCCCGCGCTCCCGGTCCGGTCGAGACCGCGCCGGCGTATCGGACTGCAGCGCAGGTCCACCCGTCAGGACGGGGAACCAGAGTTGCCTCAGGTAGCCGGACTTGCGCAGGAGCTCGAGCAATTGTGACAGGTCGTCTCGAGGAACGGAGGGGAACAGCCGCGTGAGATCCGAGACGCCGAACGCCGAGTCTTCCGCGGCCAACCAACCGAGGGCGCTCTCGAGATGTTCGGGGACCTCGGTTCGCAAGGTAACCCGCTCGATCCAGTCGTGATCCCACGCGGTCACCGTCAGCCGCAGCCGCCGCTCTTCGCGGGTGAAGCGGACCACGGACATGGGAACTCTCTGCAGGCGGCTGCTCTCGGACAATGTGCCTCCACCGGGAAGCGAAGGTGGGACGAAGTCCGCCGCTGACAGCCGTGCCAACATTCCGGGCAGCGCCTCGAGCAGATGGTCGAGGCGCTGCAACGCGACCTCACGCCGCGCATCCGCGTGAGCAACGCCATAGAGAGGCCGCCGCCACCGGGGGTCCTGCAACAGCACCGAATGCAATTGGCGCAGCAGCACATCCATGGCAGGCGGAGCGCGTATGCCGATGCTGATCGAGAACGAGTCGGTATCAGCCCGGCTCCTGTGCCAGGTACCGCGCGGCATGAATAGCGCCGAGCCTGGCTCCATGCCAATGCGCTGAAAAGTCAGTCCATCCGGGCTGGGGAAGCCGCCGCCTGCCTGCGGATAGAGCTCGTCGGACGGCAGCATGCCGGGCCCGAACTGCCTTCCGACCGGATGGGGGATCTCCTCCATTCTCGCCACTTCGAACGTCTTGCAGCCGCTGAGCTGTACGGAAATGACGTCCTCGCCGTCGAAGTGACAGGGCAGGCCGTCGCCGCGCGGAGAGGCGAACGCGCCGATCTTGGTGCACCCCGGTACCACGCCGAGCTCCCGCTCGAGGGCGGCGAGCCAGGCGGCCGCTCCCGGTAGAGCCGCCGCGATGTCGTAGAGATAGACGGTAAACCCCAGCTTGAACAGATTGCCGGCATGAGCGTTGGCGCTGATGGTACGAGTGTCCGGCGCGCGGCCGAACGCGACGGGTCCGGAATATCGTCGCGCCAGCGCGTCCAGGCTGCCGAGCTCGGGACCCCTGAGGATCTCCGGCAGGCGCGCGAGCGCGCCGTGCGCGCTGAAGCAGCGGTTCGGCCAATACTCCTCGGCAAAAGTCCGGCCGGCGCTCTGTCCGAACAAGCACGACAATGCCGTCTCGTGCGCGCGGCCGACCGGCATGTATGGCTCGAATCCCGGCATGGCGACTACCGCACCGGCAGCTCGATGTCCGCGAGCAGCGCGTCGACCTCTTGCTGCGTTTCGCACGCGGCCGCGCGATCGACCAGGCGCCGCGTGAGGTGCGGCCCGAGCAACTGCAGGAACTCGTACATGAAGCTGCGCAGCAGCGCACCCCGGTGGAATCCAACCCAGGTCGTATGAACGGGAAACAAATGCGACGCGTCGATCGACACGAGGTCGGCATCGTCCTTCACATCGAGCGCCACCCCGGCCACTATTCCCACGCCCAGACCGAGGCGAACGTATGTCTTGATCACGTCGGCGTCGCGCGCGGTCAGCGCGATGTTGAGACGAAGCCCGGCGCGGTGGAAGGTCTCGTGCAAGGACGACGACCCGGAGAAACTGAACACGTAGGTCACGATGGGAAACTCGGCGAGCTGCTCGAGGGTCAACGCCCCCACGGTCGTCAGCCTGTGGTCGGCCGGCACGATGACACGGCGATGCCAGCGGTACCACGGCAGGACCACGTAGTCGTCGAACAGCTCGCACGACCCGGTCGCGATGGCGAACTCGATCCGATCGATTTTCGCCATCTCCGCGATCTGCTCGGAGGTCCCCTGATGCAGGTGAAACTCCACTTCCGGGTACTTCGAGCGAAACCGTTGGATCACCGGTGGCAGCACGTATCGCGCCTGCGTGTGGGTCGTCCCGATCGAGAGGCTGCCGCGATCCGCATGCTTGAATTCGGTGGAGACGTCCTTGATGTTCTGCGCCTCGCGCAAGACCTTGACCGCGTGCACGACCACTCGCTGGCCGGCCGGCGTGATGGCCGTGAGAGTACGGCCCTTGCGCACGAACAGGTCGAAGCCGAGCTCGTCCTCGAGCGCTTTGAGCTGCTTGCTGATCGCGGGCTGCGTGGCGAAGAGTCTGGCCGCTGCGGCCGTGATGCTGAGATCGTTCTGGACGACGGCCACCAGAGACCTGAGCTGCTGGAATTTCACGCCTCCGAGTATATGCCGCGAGCTGTAACGCAGTCGGTTGTATCGCGGTGACCGAACGGTGATCGTGTCGGGCCGGCCCGGACGAGCTCCGTCCGGACCGTCATGTCTGAAGAGCGAGACGGCCGGGTCGGGCGTCCGTGCCGCCTGCCGTCACGACCGCCTCTCTCGCCACGAACAGCGCCGCCAGAGTTCGGGCATCCGAGATCGCGCCATGAAACGGCAACTCATCCAGCCTGCCGATCGGCCACTGCACGGTCTCGAGTGGCTCCGGCTCATCGCCCTGCAAGGGCGCGGAATAAAGCCGCGTTGCCACCACCACCTCCATCCGGAAGGCGAGAATTCCGGGAGCCAGCGCCAGCGTGTGTACACGCGACAGGTGGCGGGCGGCGTAGCCGGTCTCCTCCATCAACTCGCGATTGGCCGCCGCGAGCGGGGATTCTCCCTCACGGATGAGACCCATCGGCAATCCCAGCTGGTAACTCTCGACGCCCACGGCATACTCGCGCACCAACAGCAGATGCCGGCTCTCGAGCAACGGAACGACGACGACCGCGCCGGGCGAAGCCGGGCCCGCGAGGCGCTCGTACTCGCGCTCATTGCCGTTCGAGAACCGTAATCGGACGGCCTCGATGTGGAAGAGGCGCGAGCGGGCGGCTGTCCGGACGCTCAGGATCTCGGGCCGCACGCCCCGGCGGAGTTCAGCCACGTGATCGAGAGACTGCGATTCGGGTGCAGGGGGCATTTTTGCAGGGAGCCGTACCCAAGGCGGTCAATGTATCCCGCCGGCGGTGACATTGCGGTCGCGCGGCGGCCAAGGTGACCCAACACGTGGTCATGAGCCCATCACCGTCCGACATCAAATTCCGATTGCCAGCATCGGGCCTGAGCGGCTAGTCTCCGTTGGTGCAAGGTCCGCCCAAGATGACAGACCAGGATCTCTTCCGACGAACGATGCGGCAGGTCGCCTCCGGTGTTTTCCTCATCACGACCAGCCTCGATGACCGCCTGCACGCGACGACGGCAACGGCATTCCTGCCGCTGTCCGCCGAGCCGCCATTGATTCTCGTATGTCTGCACCGGGACAGCGACACGCACCGCGCGCTGACGCAGACAGCCCGCTTCGGCGTGAACGTTCTGGCCGAGAATCAGGCCTCGCTTTCCGCCCGCTTCGCCGCCAAGACCGGCGATCGCTACCGATTCGAGGATTTGCCGCGCTTCTCAGGTCCCAACGGGGTCACGTTCCTGAGCCGGTGCGCCGCCCACATCGAGGTCGAGACCACCGCCTCCACCGCGGGCGGCGACCACACGATCTTCATCGGCCGGGTGACCTGGAGCCAGGTCGACCCGCACGCAACGCCTCTCGTCTATCACCGCAGAGCCTATCACCGGCTCGCTCCGCTCGCCGAGCCCGCGGCGGGCTCTGATGCGGAGGGCCTCGGCCGCGGTCTCAGCGGCGCAGCTTGACGGAGGCGTGGCGTTGGGGGTTCGCTACTGACCCTTGGAATAGATCTGATCGAACACTCCGCCGTCCGCGAAGAACTTCCGCTGCACGCTCGGCCAGCCGCCGAAGTCGGCGATGGTTGCGAGGTCGATCTTCGGGTATTGCTGGGCGAACTGGGCCGCGACCTGCGGGTCGCGCGGCCGATAGAAGTTGCGGGCGATGATCTCCTGCCCTTCCTTGCTGTAGAGGTACTGCAGATAGGCCGTGGCGAGCGTCCGTTGCCCGTGCTGCAGGGCATACTGGTCGACGACGGCGACGGGCGGCTCCGCGAGAATGCTGACGGACGGGTACACAACGGTCAGTCCATCGCCCGGCTTCTCACGAATGGCGAGAAGCGCCTCGTTCTCCCATCCGATGAGCACGTCCCCCAGGCCGTGCTGTACGAAGGTCGTGGTCGCGGCGCGTGCGCTCGTGTCCAGCACGGGAACGTGGCGGAACAGCTCGTGAGTGTAACTCCTGGCGCTCGCATCGCTCCCCCCCGGCTGCTTCAGCGCCCATGCCCAGGCGGCCAGGAAGTTCCAGCGCGCGCCGCCGGAAGTCTTGGGATTGGGAGTGATGACGGTCACGCCCGGCTTGACCAGGTCGCCCCAATCGTGAATGCCTTTGGGATTGCCTTTGCGCACCAGGAACACGATGGTCGACGTATAGGGCGAGCTGTTGTCCGGCAACCGCGTCTGCCAGTTGAGCGGCAGCAGCTTGCCCTGCTGCGCGATGACCTCGATGTCCGCCGCCAGTGCGAGTGTCACGACGTCCGCGCTCAGCCCGTCGATCACGGAACGCGCCTGCAGCTCCGAGCCGCCGTAGGACATCCTCACGTGCACGGTCTGGCCGGTCTTGGCCTTCCAGTATCTCTCGAAAGCGGTGTTGTACTCGCCGTAGAGCTCGCGCGTCGGCGAGTAGGAAGCGTTGAGAAGCGTCACGCCGGAGGCGGAGTGGCGGGCACAGCCGGCGGTGGCGGCGATGATGAGGCTTGCGGCGGCGAGCACGGCTGCGCGCGGCAGCTTCCTGTGGGAGAGTTGCATCGACACTCCTGTAAAGGCGTAGCCCACTATCCTAGATCGGGCGCAGTTATGCGGTCAGTCGGCAGCCGGTGACAGATTGGTTATGGGCATCGGCACAGGCACGTCACGCGGCTGCCGGAGGCCTGTATCCGGGCTGGTGCTGCACGGGTATCCGGCGGTTCGCCCTGCGGCCGCCATGAGTGCCTCGCTGGCGAGCGAGCTGGGCTGAAACCCTTTTATCACCCTGCTGCGACGGACTTTTCTACCCCTCCTCGGGCAGCATGATCTCCCAATGGAGGCATCAGCCTATGCGAAGCATCGCCATCATCGGAGCGGGCTTCTCGGGAACGGCGACCGCCGTTCACCTGCTGAAGCGCGCGCACTCGCCCGTACGGATCATCCTGATCGACGATCGGCCGGACACGGCTGCCGGGCTGGCCTACGCCGCCAGCCAGCAGGACTGCCTGCTCAACGTACCGGCCAGCCAGATGTCTCTCGATGTCTCCCATCCCGGC
>JASHVV010000291.1 GCA_030044385.1 Gammaproteobacteria bacterium | reverse complement strand
TGTCGACTGCCGTGCCGCTGCTCGCGCGGATCTATCCGAACGGCGGCGCCGACGTCAACCATTTCCACGCCGCCGGCGGCATGGGGTTCCTCATCGGCCAGTTGCTGCAGGGGGGCCTCCTGCACGGGGACGTGCCGACCGTCTCCGGCGCCCCGCTCGGCGCCTCGGCGCTCGAGCCCTGGCTCTCCCCGGACGGCCTCGCCTGGCGCCAGGCTCCCGCTACGAGCGGCGATACGGCCGTGCTGCGTCCCATCACCGATCCCTTCAGCGCCGACGGCGGCCTCAAGCTCCTGCGCGGGAATCTCGGCCGCTCGGTCATCAAGGTATCGGCCGTCGGCGCCCAGCACCGGGTCGTGGAGGCTCCCGCCCGGGTCTTCGACAGCCAGGAGGCCGTGTTGGAAAGCTTCCAGCGCGGCGAGCTGGCGCGTGACGTCGTGGTCGTCGTCCGCTTCCAGGGCCCGAGAGCCAACGGGATGCCGGAGCTGCATGGCCTGACGCCCGCGCTGGTGTCGCTGCAAAGCAAGGGCCATCGAGTGGCGCTGGTCACGGATGGCAGGATGTCAGGCGCTTCGGGCGCCGTGCCCGCCGCGATTCACCTGACACCGGAGGTCGCATGCGGGGGCCCGCTCGGCAAAGTGCGCGATGACGATCTCATCCGGCTCGACAGCACGCAAGGAAGGCTGGAGGCGCTCGTGCCCGCGGAAACCTGGAGCCGCCGGCCGGTTGCCACGGCGGACCTCACCGCGAACGCCTTCGGCATGGGCCGCGAGCTCTTCCGCGTCTTCCGCATGAATGCCGCGCCGGCCGAGGAAGGCGGCGGCGTCTGTTAAGGCGGCGCGGCCTTGAGCTGCTCGAAGCGGTCGATATCCGACTGGAACTGCGCCTTCACCTGCGCCTCCTGCTGGGTGCGCGCCTGGATCGCCTGATCCTGCATCCGGACCTCATTCGCGGTCTGGACCAGCTCCTGCGCGAGCTCATCGGGCATGGGCGGCGCGTTCGGGTGTGAGCTGTAGGGCTTGTAGTCCTGGGCACGGCTCTCGAGCGAGCCGAGGCGCGACTGCAGGCTGTCCACGTACTGCTGCGCCGCGGTCTGCTGCGACTGCAGCTGCGACAGCCGCTCGTCCCGCAGCGACTCGATGTCATTCACCGAGGCATAGGTGCTGAGCAGGAAATAGTCGCGCTGCTGCTGCGCGAGGCGCTGCGCGCGCGCCTGCGCCTCCGCGGCGAGCTGCGCGGGTGTTTTCTCCGCGTCGACGTGCCCGACGACCACTCCCTCGCTGTTCAGCAGCTCCCGCCGGTCGCGCGCGTACTGTGGCGGCACGGTGTCGCCGTAGTGGACGACGCCGTGGTCGTCCACCCAGCGATAGACGATACTCCCCTTATCGCTATTCTGTGCCGACGCCGATCCCGCAGCGCACGCAATCGCGAGGAGCAAGCCCAAGGCCGGAGGCGGTAGGCGCATATGGGGACATATTCTGACCGACCGCGGCACGGAGGCAAGCCTCACGAGACCCCGTAGCGCTCGCGATAGGCCTGCAACTGTGTGAGCTGGTCGTCAGAAATCGCGGTTCGCCCGCCAGCCGGGCGCGACAGGGCCTCGATGAGGTCGGAGAGTGTGACGACGCTCACACAGGGGATGCCGTGCTCGCTCTGGATCTCCTGGGTGGCGCTCAGCGCTCCCTGCCCCCGCTCCTGCCGGTCGAGGGCGAAAATTACGCCCGCGGGCTGCGCTCCCTGCTGACGGATCAACGTGAGCGACTCGCGCACGGCGGTCCCCGCCGTAACCACGTCGTCGACGACCAGCACCCGCCCGCGAAGCGGCGCGCCGATGACATTACCGCCTTCGCCGTGGTCTTTGGCCTCCTTGCGGTTGAACGCGTAGGGAACGTTGCGGCCGTGATGCTCGAAGAGCGCGGCCGCGGTGGCGGCCACCAGCGGAATGCCCTTGTAGGCGGGCCCGAAGAGAACATCGAACGCGGGCGCCGAGCGCACGATGGCCGCGGCGTAGCAGCGGCCCAGCACGGCGACGGCCTCACCGTCGCTGAACAGGCCGGCGTTGAAAAAATACGGGCTCTCGCGGCCGGACTTGAGAGTGAAGCGCCCGAAGCGCAGCGCCTGGCGCGACAGCGCGAGGTCGATGAAGGTGAGCTGATAGTCCTGCATGCCGCTATCATGACCCGATGCCCATGGATGCCGTCAATGCCCGCGTCTCGGGCTGGGTTGCCGCTCTTGCTGCCTACCGCCGGCGCAATGCGCTGTCGATGCTGTTCCTCGGCTTCTCGAGCGGGTTGCCCTTCCTGCTCGTGTTCTCGACGCTGTCGGCCTGGCTGCGCCAGGCGGGAATCGAGCGCTCGACCATCGGCATGCTCGCCTGGGTGGGCTTTGCCTACTCGTTCAAGTTCGTCTGGTCGCCGGTGGTCGACCGGCTCGAGCTGCCGATCCTGCATCGGCTGTTGGGACGGCGGCGGTCCTGGATGCTGCTGGCGCAGATCTGCATCGCGATCGGCCTAGTGCTGCTCGCCGCGGCCCATCCGGCTGCCGGCAACGTGGGCCGAATCGCGCTGGCGGCGCTCTTCCTCGCCTTCTCCTCGGCGACGCAGGACATCGCGATGGACGCCTGGCGCATCGAATCCGCCCCGATCGAGTTGCAAGGGCCGATGGTGGGCGCCTATTCGGTCGGTTACCGCATCGCGATGATCGCCGGCGGCGCCGGCGCGCTCGCCGTCGCAGCCGGTTACGGTTGGCACGCGAGCTACGGCTCCATGGCCGTCCTGGCGTCCGTCGGTATCGTGACCACCCTGCTGATTGCGGAGCCCAAGGCAGCGGCGACCCGCACGGAGCAGGTACGGGAGGAAAAGGTGGTCGCGTGGCTCGAGCACCGCGCCCACTGGCCGCCCTCCCTGCAGGGAGTGGGCGCCTGGTTCATCGGCGCGGTCGTCTGCCCGCTCACGGATTTCTTCGGTCGATTCGGCGCGCTGTGCGCGCTCGTCACGCTGGGGTTCATCGGCCTTTATCAGGTGACCGAGTTCACCATGGGCGTGATGGCCAATCCCTTCTACATCGACCATCACTACACACTCGACCAGATCGCGCTGGTGGGGAAGGTCTGCGGATTCACGGTCGGGATCCTCGGCGTGTTCCTCGGCGGCCTGTTGGTCGCGCGCGTCGGACTGGCGCGCGCACTGGCCACCGGCATCGCACTCGCCGTCCTCTCGAATCTGAGCTATTCCTTGCTCGCGATCACCCCTGCGCCGACGCTGCTCGGACTCGGCTTCGCCAACTCGCTCGACAACCTCGCCCTCTCGGTCCAGGGCGTGGCGCTGATCACCTTCCTTTCGGGCCTGACCAGCGCGAAGTACACCGCGACGCAGTACGCGCTCTTCTCTTCGCTGTATGCGCTGCCGGGAAAGGCGCTCGAGGGCACCTCGGGATTCGTGGTCGACCGCATCGGCTACCCCGAGTTCTTCCTCTACACCGCGAGTCTCAGCGTTCCCGCGCTGTTGCTGCTTCTGTGGCTGTGGCGGCGGAGCGCGGCCGGCGCAGGGCTGGCGGCGCTGTCTGCCGCGCCGGTGGACGGACGCGCCGATGCCCGGGCATGAGATCGATCTCGAACGCGTGATCTGCCGCCTGGCGGACCTCGAGGAGTACGGCGCGCGTGCCTTCACCGTCGGCGGCGGCGCGTGGCCGCTGCGGGGATTCGTGGTGCGTTACGGGAACGAGGTCCGCGGCTATGTCAACCGCTGCCCGCACGCGGGACATCCGCTCGATCTGCGCCCGCATCGCTTCCTCACGCCGGATCGGGCGATGATCGTCTGCTCATCGCACGGCGCGCTGTTCGAGAAGGATGCGGGCCGCTGTCTCGCCGGGCCGTGCGCCGGCGAGCGGCTGCAGGCGGTGCCGCTGCAGTTGATCGGCGACGTCGTGCTGATTGCGGCGAGCGCGGACCTGGCGGCGTTGAGCGCGGCGGCCCGCTGAGCGCGGGCTCAATCGAATTCAAACAGATCGATGCCGTCGAGCGGGCCCGCGCGCAGGCTGGGGTCCTCGTCGAGGTTGTCGGAGCCGCGGCCGTCCTCGTCGCCGCCCTCCACATCCACCGACCCGCTCCAGTCCTCCGGCGCCTCCGCCGCCTCGAGCGCGCCGTCGTCCCACTGGGCCTCCCAATCCTCACGGTCCATCTCCTCGACGGTGCCGTCGAAGTACTGGATGTCGACCGTGCCCTCGTCGTCGTCGAAGGCGACGACTTCGAACAGCTCGCCGCCGGTCAATCGATACCAGTTGCCGATACTGGGTTGGGGAGCCGCCATGAGAACCTCCAAAGGCCCGATCTCGAGGCTTCGGATCGCGCGTCCGTGGTGAGCGCATGACTTGCGCGCGCGGGTCCCGAGGCTGTTATCCTCCGCCCGCCGCGCGGGGTCGACTACCGATGTTGCGCCTCGCATATGCCGCTTTCAAGCAGCGAGTGACGTTCCGCGAGGACTTATGCTCGAGCAGCCGTTGAAATTCTTCGTCGTCTTCTTCGTCGTGGTCGAGCCGATCTCGCTCATCCCGCTCTTCAGCGGCTTGACGCAAGGCGCCACGCGGGAATACCAGCGGCGTATGGCGGTGAAGGCCGTGTGGGTCGCGGCGCTCATCCTCATCCTCTTTGCCTTGGGCGGGGCGCCCTTCCTCGCCGTGATGGGCATCAGCCTGGGGGCGTTCCGCATCTTCGGCGGCGCGCTGCTCTTTCTGCTCGCGCTCGAAATGGTGTTCGCGCGCGAGTCGGGCAGCCGCACCTCGAGCGACGAGCGGGCGGAGAGCCGCCGGCGCGCGGATATCTCCGTCTTTCCGGTCGCCTTTCCGTTCATCGCCGGACCGGGAGCGCTCGCCACCGTGCTCCTGTGGTTCGGACCGGTGCGCATCGTGCACGAGCCGGCGCAGTTCCTCATCCTGCTGGCGGCCGTGGCTGCGGTGCTGCTCGTTGCTCTGGTCACCATGCTGCTGGCGGAGCCCCTCATGGGGCTGATGGGCGTGACGGGGGTGAACGTCGCGGGACGGCTCCTGGGGGTGATCCTCGGGGCACTGGCGGTGCAGTTCGTGATCGACGGACTGCGCACGGCGTTCTTCCTCAAGCCCGGCTGAGCGGGTGCCGGGCTAGGCGCGCCGGAACTCCAGATCCCAGACCTGGTGCCCCAGACGCTCGCCCCGACGCTCAAACCGCGTCGGCGACCGCTCCGCCGGCCGCGGGACGAACCCGCCCTCCGCGGCCACGTTGCGAAGGCGCGGCTCCGCGCAGAGCGTCGCCAGCATCTCCGCCGCGTAGGGCTCCCAATCGGTGGCCAGGCGCAGGGCACCCCCGCTCCTCAGCCGCTCTGCCAGCAGGGCGACGAAGGGCGGCTGCATGAGCCGCCGCTTGTGGTGGCGCTTCTTGGGCCAAGGATCGGGAAAGAGGATCAGGATCTCGTCCAGGCTCGGCCCGCCGAGGTGGCGTTCCAGCAGCTCCACAGCGTCGTGGCACGCTACCCGGACGTTGGCGATGCCACGCTCCTCGAGTTGCAGGAGCAGCCGTCCAACCCCGGGTCGGTGTACCTCGATGCCGAGGAAGTCCGCGTCCGGCCGGGATGCCGCGAGCGCCAGCAGGTTCTCCCCGTTGCCGAACCCTATCTCGGCGACTCGCCGGGCGCGGCGCCCGAAGAGCGCGTCGAGGTCGAGGGGTGTCCCACCGAGCTCGATGCCGTATTTCGGCCAGAGCTCGTGCAGCGCGCGCTCCTGCGCAGTCGTGATGCGGCCGCTGCGGGTGACGAACGAGCGGATCGCCCGGGGGTGGCCGGAATCGCTCAAGCCGGGCGTGAGCCGACGCGCACGGTGGGCAGGCCCTGGGCCTTCCACTCCGAGATTCCGCCGGTCATGTGCGCCCCCGCCTGTCCCGCCGCCTGGCGCATCCGCGCTGCCGTCAGCGACCGGCCGCCCGCGGCGCAGTGGAAGACCACCGCACGCTCGCCTTCCGGCGGCAGATGTGCCGCATCGAACGTCGACAGCGGGTAGAGCAGCGCGCCCAGGATGCGCTCGGCTGCATATTCCATGGGCTCCCTGACATCGACCAGCAGAATACGGCCCTGATCGAGCAGTGCCTGGACTTCCTCCGGGTCGTATTCGGTGATGCCGTCGGGTGTAGTGTGACTCATCCGAGGATTGTAACGCGCGAGCGGCGGTGGCAGGCGCTTTTCAGGAAGCGTGCTGGGTCGCGGGACGTGCGCTGCCGCGCGCATGCGCGTGCTGAAGCGGAGCGCGCTTGAGCAGGAAGATCGTTGGCAGGGTGAGCACGATGAAGACCGCCAGCACCCAGAACACATCGTTGAACGCCATCATGTTCGCCTGGCGCTGCACCATCTGATAGAGCGTCCCGATCGCCATCCGCGAGGCCGCGGCTGGCGGTGCGCCGCGCGCGGTGAGCGCCTGGGTCAGCGTGTGAATACCGTGCGCATAGATGGGGTTGAGCGGCTGCAGCCCCGCGACGAGCCGGGTCTGATGAAACTGCTGCCGCCGCGCGAGCAGCGCCTGCACGAGCGAGATGCCGATGCTGCCGCCCAGGTTGCGGCCGACGGAGATCGTCGCCGAGGCCCTGTTGGTCTTCGCGCCGGGCAATCCCACGTAAGCGGCGCTGATCAGCGGCACGAAGAGGAACGGAATCGGCGCGCCTTGCCACATGCGCGCGAGCGCGATTTCCTGGAAGGTGACCGTCGTGGCAAAGTGGCTCATGTGCCACATCGCCAGCGCCTCGACGGCGAACGCGCACCCCATGAGGATCCGCGGCTGCACGAAGCCGGAGAGGATGCCCGCCAGCGGCATGGTGAGCAGGGTGACGATGCCGCCGAGCGTCAGGGCGAGGCCGGCCTGCTCGGCGGTGTAGCCGAGCACCTGCTGCACCATCTGCGGGATGAACTGGGTCGTGCCGAAGAGGATGACGCCGATCGTCATGATGATGAAGGTCGCCGACGCGAAGCTGCGATAGCGGAAGAGACTCATGTCGAGCAGCGGATCGCGCTCGATGAGCTCCCAGAGAACGAACGCGACCAGACAGCCGCCGGCGCACAGCGCCGCGCCGCGGATCAGCGGGTCCGCGAACCAGTCATCCTGCACGCCGCGATCGAGCATCACCTCCAGCGAGCCGAGCGCGAGCGCGATCAGCGCCGCGCCCGGCAGGTCGAAATGCACGCCGCGCGCCCAGCGCCGGCGGCGCTCCTCGACGATGAGCGGCGGCTCGTCCACCATCGCCTCCACCAGCGTGAGCGACAGCAGCCCCACCGGCACGTTGATGAGGAAGATCCAGTGCCAGGAGAACTGGTCGGTGATCCAGCCGCCGAGCAGCGGCCCGATCATGGGCGCGAGGATGACGGTGAAGCCGTAGACCGACATCGCCTTGCCGCGCGAGGCCGGCGGGAAGGTGTCGATGAGCATCGCCTGGGTGACCGGCTGCAGGCCGCCGCCGCCCACGCCCTGCAGGATGCGCGCGGCGATCAGGAAGCCGAGCGACGGGGCCAGCCCGCAACAGAGCGAGGCGAAAGTGAAGATCGCCACGCTCGTCATGTAGTAGCGCTTGCGGCCGAAGACATCCGACAGCCAGCCGCTCATCGGGATCACGATCGCGTTGGCGATCAGATAGCTCGTCAGAACCCAGGTCGCCTGATCGTAGCTGGAGGAAGTGGCGCCCGCGATGTGGTCCAGCGAGACATTGGCGATCGCGGTATCCAACACCTCCATGAAGGCGGAGATCGCGATGACGCTGGTGACGAGCCAGGGGTTGCGGTTGCCGGCAACCGAGCGCTCCGGCGTCCATGCGTGCCCCGGGCGGCTGCCCGGCGCCGGCGGCCCGGGCACTCAGCGCACCCTGATGACCGGCTCGACCGACATGCCGGGCCCGAGCACGCAGCCCGCCGGCACGGAGTCGAGTGCGATCCGCACCGGCACCCGCTGCACCACCTTGATGTAGTTGCCGGTGGCGTTCTCCGGCGGCAGCAGCGCGAACGCCTCCCCCGACCCGCGCTGGATGGAGATGACGTGCCCGCGGGCATCCGCAGCCGGGCAGGCGTCGATGTGGATGCTGACGCTCTGGCCGGGCCGGAGCTTCGCGATCATGTCTTCCTTGAAGTTGGCCCGCACCCACAGGTGCAGCGGCACGATCGCCATCATCTCCTGGCCGGGTGTCACGTAGGTCCCGACCGCCACGCTCCGGTTGGCAACGTGGCCGTCGACGCGGGCGGTGACGGTGGTATAGCTCAGGTTGAGCCTCGCCTGCGCGACGCCCGCCTGGGCGGTAGCAATGCGGGCGCGCGCGCCGGCCACGGCGGCTTCTGCCGACGCGATTTGCGCGCGCGCGCTCCGCACGCGCTGCTCATCGGCGCGCTGCTGGGCCACCGCACTGCGGGCGGTCGCGACAGCCTCGTCCACCGTGCTGCGCGCCAGGGCCCTGGGGCTGACCGCACGGAGACTCTGGTAGCGCTTCAGATCCTGCTGGGCGCGGATGGCCGTGGCCTGAGTGCTGGCGACGTCCGCGTTGGCCTGCGCCAGGCCGGCTTGCGCCACCGCGACACTGGCCGTTGCCTGTCCGAGCGCCGTCTGCGCCTGCTGCCGGGACGCGAGCGCCTGCTGAACCGCGAGCTGGAACTGGGAGGGGTCGATCTCGACCAGCGGCTGGCCGGCGCGGACGGGCTGGTTGTCCTCCACCAGCACCCGCGTCACCTGGCCGGCAATCTGGGGCGAGACGTAGACGACATGCGCCTCGAGGTAGGCGTCGTCCGTGGTCTCGATACCGCTCTCGTGCCACCACCAGAGGGCACCCAGAACGAGGGCGAGGATGAGGATGAGCGCCCCGCCGATGATGACGCCGCGACGCCGGAACCAGGGCTGACCCTCGTTACGGGCGGGCGACGGCTCGGCCGTCCGCCCGGGCTCTCGGGGCAGGTTACGCTCACGCACATCGTCCCGTGCCGGCTGAGCGTCGGCCGCACGAGAGCTGTCCAGCCGTGCAGTGCGGCGGGCGGGGTCGGAGGGAGTTTCCACGGTGGCCGCATCCTACGACGGATCGGAGCGGAACGCTCGCGGGCGTTGACCGGTTCCGGTCAATGCTCCACCACCCATCCGCTGCGACGCGCAGCCTCCAGAAACGCCCGTACGTCCGCCGCCAGCGTCGGGTCGACCGTGCCGGCCACCCGGGTCACGATCTCCGTCCGGGTTGAGGTGCCATTACAGAGCGCAAGGATGGCCGCTGCCGTCGCGTTAAGTCGGACGCGGCCGGAGCGCGTCACGAGGATAGGGCCGCCGCCCGCCGCCGGCCTGACGAGCCGGTGCGCCGGAGCGAGCCGGACCTTCGGCCGCCGCGATGAGCTTTTTGCCCGCATGTTGCTGCCCGCCCGCGGGGGAGGGCTTCTGCCAAGGTGCAAACAGCGGGCCAGGGACCCGTCACGCAGGCACGAGGATGGATCCCGCCGCCGCAGGTGGCGGGGCCGGGTCGGGCAGGAGCCCGAATCCGGCGCTTCTACTAGCTACGCCTGACCGGCGCGATGCCGTGCCGCTTGATCTTGCGGTAGAGCGTATTGCGGCTGACGCCGAGCTCCGCCGCGACGCGGCTCATGTTGCCGTGAAGCTCCTCGATGGCGCGCACCAGGGCCGCCCGCTCCGCGGCCTGCAGCCGATTGCGCCCCAGGGTGGCAGAGCCGGGTGCCTCGTCCGGGTCGAGACAGGACTCCGGCAGCGATACCGCGAACCGCCCGGCCAGCGTCTCGGCGCGGTCGCCACCGCTTGGCGGCTCGCCGCCGCGGATCTCGCGCGGCAGATCCATCGCGCGCACGACCCCTCCCTCGCAGATGGCAAGCGCCGTGCGGATGACGTTGCGCAGCTCGCGGATGTTGCCAGGCCAGCCGTAGACGAGCAGACGCTGCAGCGCGTCGCGCTCGATGGCCGCGGGACGGCCATTGCCGGTCTCCGCCGCGAGCGCGTGTTGGATCAGGCGTTCCTTGTCCGTCCGATCGCGCAGCGCCGGCAGCTCCAGCGTGATGCCGTTCAGGCGGTAGTAGAGATCCTCGCGGAATGCGCCGCGCCCGATCATTTCCCGCAGATTGCGGTGCGAGGCGGCGAGCACGTGCAGATCCACCGCGATGGCGCTCTCGCTGCCGAGAGGTACGACCTCGCGCTCCTCGAGCACGCGCAGCAGGCGGCTCTGCAGTGCGAGCGGCATGTCGCCGATCTCGTCGAGGAAGAGCGTCCCGCCCGAGGACTGCACGATCCTGCCGCGCAGCCCTTCGCGGCGGGCGCCGGTGAACGCCCCGGGCTTGTATCCGAAGAGCTCGCTCTCGATCAGCGTCTCCGGGATGGCGGCGCAGTTGACGGCGATGAAGGGGCGATCGGCGCGCCGGCTGGCGAGGTGGACCGCATGCGCGAACGCCTCTTTGCCCGAGCCCGTCGGACCCTGGATGAGCACCGATACGTTGGTGTCGGCGATGCGGTGGGCGCAGCGGATGTTGCGCAGCATCTGGGAGTCCTCGCCCGCGAGCTCCCCGAGAGTCAGCGGCAGCGAGCGCGGCGGCAGCGCGCCGCCGACCTCCGCCGCGGGGAAGTCATCGACCGGAGGAGACGGCCAACCGTGCGTTGCGTTCGTCATACGAGCCTCCCAACCGGCGCCGGCGAGTGAGTCACGGATGCCACGCCGCCTCCGTGACAGTGTCACGGTAGAGAAACACGGCGGCGCGGCGACTGCAAGCTCGGCAACAGCGAAAAACGGTGTTTTTCGGGCGCGGCAACGGGTGTGCGCGCGGGCGCGCGCAACCGGGCACAGGGGCGTTCCATGCGCGTGACAGCCCTGTGCCGTTCCGTACCGCAAAATGGAACAAGAACCCGGCACCGGACGCGGTTGTGTCGCCCACGCAACACGAAGCGGCGGGCGGCCGCCGTTCTGGCACGCGCGTTGCACCCCCTTCGCCCCGAGGAGGAGTATTCATGAACAACCAACGAATCAGTCTTGTCGTCGGGGCCATCGTGTTGGCGGCGCTCGCCGCGCCTTCGGCGCGCGCAATCGACGTGACCGCCGGTCAATGGACTCTGTCCTTTGACGGCAACGTCAACGCGAACTACATCTATTCGGACTGCAGCGATCACAACGACATCGCGGGCGGCCTCGCATGCGTCTCGGACACGACGTCCGACAATTCCTCCTCGGTCAGCAACGGCCTGTTGCCGGCGGCATTCACGGTGAGCGGCGCAACGACGCAGGACGGGCAGAACCTGGGATTCACCTTCGGACTCTACCCGGGCATCAGCACCAACGACGGGGGTAGCCCGAACCTGCAGGACATCGCGAGCACCGACCTCGGCCACACCGCCCTCGGCACCGCCGGCCTGGACGTCCGCCAGGTATTCCTGACGGTGGGCAACAGCAGCTGGGGTACGGTCATGGCGGGCCGCAACATAGGCCTCTTCGGCGCGGACGCGATCCTGAACGACATGACGCTGCTCGGAGTCGGCGCGGGCAACGGCAACTATGCGGCTCCGGCCAATACCTCGCTCGGCTCGATCGGCCTCGGCTACATCTACACCGACTGGCTCTCGCAGATCGACTACACGACCCCCGACTTCAGCGGCGCCAAGCTCACGGTCGGGATCTTCGATCCGCTGAACACGCTCGGCCAGGTACCGGCCAACCACAGCACGCCGGGCTTCCAGGGCAAGATCGCCTGGACCCTGGGATCGCTGTACCTGTCGGCCAGCGGGCTGTACCAGCAGCAGCGGGTGCTGTGCTCCGACCTGGCGGCCGGCGCCTGCATCGCCGGGTATCAGGCCGGGTCCTACGTGAGCTACGGCAGCTCGGCCTTCGATCTCGGCGGCAAGTACGACATCGGCGGGTTCGAGGCGATGGGCTGGTACTACACCGGCAAGGGCGTGGGCACGACGGGGCTGTTCGTGGACGCGAACGATGCGATGGGCAATCCGCGCAACTCCGACGGCTTCATCGCCCAGGTCACCTACAAGATCAACAACACCAAGCTCGGCGTGAACTACGGGGAGAGCAACCTCAGCGGGACGTCGCTCGACCTCTCGACAGTCTGCGGCGGCGTCACCGGTTGCCTGGTCAAGCGCAACGACAAGTGGACGCTCGGGCTGTATCAGAACATCACGGCGAATCTGCTCTTTACCGCGGAGTTCAGCCGGATCGAGTCGAGCAACGACGCCGACCAGACGAACTCGAGCTGGAACATCAACGCGGGGCTGTTTTTGAAGTTTTAGTTTGATGGCGCTGGATCCGGGCTCCTGCCCGGACCAGCGCGCGACGGGCAAAAAAGCGCGGTTTTTTGCCCGTCGCTCGCCGCCTGCGGCGGCGGGCACGGTCCCTGTGCCTGGCCTTCATTCGGTGCTTGGTGAGCTGAAACGGGACGGCATCGCAGTTCGGGTACTCTGTATTGCAGAGTACTTGACGGGGTCGAGGGGTTTGCTACAGTCTGGCGAACCTCTGAAGCGGTGCGCCGATGCGGTCGAACAACACTGTTGCGATGGACAGCCACGCGCTCGGGACGCTCAACTACATCCGGGCCTCGATCGATGCGGCGGGCGCATTTGCCGTACCTGGAACGGCGGGCGTCGCCATGGGCGTGGTGGGACTCGTGGCCGCGGGGATCGCTTCCATTCCGGCGCTGGCCGGATACTGGCTCGTCATCTGGCTGGCGGCGGCGACCGTGGGTGCGGGGCTCGGGGTGATCCTGGTCGCGCGCCACCGCTCGGGCATCGGGCTGGCGCTTTACCGAGGGCCGGCGCGGCGCTTCGTGCTGTGTCTCTGTCCGGCGCTGCTCGCCGGCGGCGTGTTGACCGCGGTGCTCTTCCAGGCGGGCGAAGCGCGCCTCCTGCCCGGAGCGTGGCTGCTGCTTTACGGGTGCGCGGTGCTGTCCGCGACCCTGATGACGGCCCCGGCCATGATGCGGCTCATCGGCGCCATGGGCGGCCTGTTCGTGATCTGCGGCGCGATCGCCTTCGAGGCCCCTCCTCGCTGGCACAACGCTGTCCTGGGCGTCGGCTTCGGCCTGCTGCACCTGATCTTTGGTTATCTGATCGGACGCATCGATGGTGTGGAGCGCTCGAAGACATGAAAACGGTCGCACGGCGGCGTGAGTCCGTGATGCGCTCGCCGGAGACGAACAAGCTGGAGTCGCGCAAACCCGCGCCGGCAACCCTCCGGCACGCCAGCGGCGAGGACTCGAAATTCGACCGCCTCGTCTATGAGCGGGTGCGGCTCGGCATCATGAGCGCCCTGGCGGTGAATGCCCAGCTCAGCTTCAACGAGCTGAAGGCGCTGTTCGATGTCAGCGACGGCAATCTGAGCGCGCATGCGCGCAAGCTCGAGGAGGCAGGCTACATCGAGTGCTCGAAATCCTTCGCCGGACGGCGTCCGAAGTCGGAGTACCGGCTGACGGCCGTCGGCCGCCAGGCCCTCTACCGCTATCTCGAGCATATCGAGGCGGTCATCAAGGCGACGCGGCGATCGTGAGCGCACGATGACCCTGCACGTGGCGATCATCATGGATGGCAACGGCCGCTGGGCGCAGCGCCGGGGCATGCCGCGCAGCGCCGGCCACGTCCATGGCGCCAAGGCAGTCAACGGCATCGTGGAGGCGGCGGCGCGCTGCGGCATCCGCACGCTGACGCTCTACGCGTTCTCCGCAGACAACTGGGGACGGCCCAGCATGGAGGTGGATGCACTGATGCGGCTGCTGCAGCGGTATCTGACGACCGAAACCCGGCAGTGCATCGAGCGGTCCATCCGGATCAACGTCATCGGCCGCCGCGACAGGCTGCGGCCGAGCCTGGTGCGCGCCATCGAGCAGAGCGAGCGGCTGACAGCCGGTTGCTCGCGGATGCACCTGCGGATCGCGATCGATTATTCCTCGCAACACAGCATCCTCGAGGCGGCGCGCCGCGCCCCACGCGAGGGCGGCCTCAGCATCGGGGAGTTCGCGGACCTGCTGGCGCACGTCGATCACTCCGTCCCGGATACCGGCGCGGTGGATCTTCTGATCCGCACCGGCGGCGAGCAACGGCTGTCGGACTTTCTTCTCTGGGATTGCGCCTATGCGGAGCTCTACTTCACCGACCGGCTCTGGCCGGACTTCGGCGAGGCGGAGCTGACCGCCGCGCTCGCCGACTACGGCCGCCGCCAGCGGCGCTTCGGCAAGGTGCTGGCCGCCGCGGAGACCGGCTAGCCACACGATCGGCGCTCGTTAGGCCGGCAGACCGGCCAAGCGAAGCGAGGCGGTCAGCCGCTCGGCGTCAGCCGCCACCTTGAACGGCAAGCGACCCACGAACCGCTTCGTGGAAAAGTCGGGTTTCATGGATAGACACTCGACGACGCTCGCCCTGGCGAGGTCGATTTCCCCCGTCTCGGCATGACATCCGGCGGCCAGTGCCGCAGCGATGGAATAGCGGCGAATACGCAGATGGCCGAGCGCCGAGCGGGCATCCGTGTAGCGACGGAGCAGCATGTGCGCGACCGCGGCAATGCGCCAGTACCAAGGCTCGTCGAAGTATGGATCGATCTCCCGCGCCTTCGCGAACCAGCCGAGGGCCTGTTCGGACTCGCCGACGTAGACGAGAACGGCCGCGAGGTCGGCTGCGTTCCACTGGTTGGTCGGGTTGATTTCGACCGCCCGCCGCGCGTACTGCTCGGCCCGCTCGAAAAACCGCCGTTGCGCGCATACGTCGGCCAGGACCGCATGACAGGTGCTCTCGCCGGGGTCGAGCTCGAGAGCACGCGTGGCGAGGGAATACGCCCTTTCCAGGGCGGTGTTCGAGCTCCTCGGGCCATCGTCCCAGCGCGAATACGACAGCCAAGCCAGCAGCGCGTGCGCGAAGCCGTAGTCGGGGTCGAGCTCGATGGCCCTCTCGACCAGCCGCATCGCCTGCGCCGCGGCGGCGGGATCGTCCCAGGGCAGCGCGTTGCATTTCAGCACGCACTCGTAGGCAGCCAGACTCGACGGCGGCTTGCGCCGCATTCGCTCGACATCCGAGGCCTGTACCCGACCGGAGAGCGTGCTCACGATGGTCTGCACGACCTGGTCTTGTACGACGAAGATCTCTTCGACCCTGCGGTCGAATTTTTCGCCCCATACATGGTAACCGGTTTCGGCGGCGACCAACTCGACGCTGATGCGCAGCCGCTCACCGATACGCCTGACACTGCCTTCGACGACGTAGCGCACGTCCAGTTCGCGGGCAACCTGCTGCAGGTCGACGGCCGTGCCGCGATAGCGGAATGATGCAGACCGCGACCGCACGGCGAGACGCCGCCACCGCGACAGCTCGGTGATGATGTCTTCGGTAATGCCGTCGCTGAAATAATCCTGCGCGGGGTCGCCACTCAAGTTGAGCAGCGGCATCACCGCGATCGATGGCTTGTCCGGCAGTGCCGGGGCTGCATCCGCCGGCGGGACGTCCGCAGACTCCACCCAGGCGGAGACGGGCGCAATCAATCTGTAGCCTCGACGCACGACGTTGGCAACGTACGTCGGCTTCCTCGGATCGTCGCCGAGCGTGCGGCGCAGAGCAGCCACTGCTGCGTACACGGAGTCGTGACTGACGATCACGTCCTTCCACACCGAGTCGAGCAGCTCATCGATGCTGACCACTTGACCGGCGCGCTCGGCCAGGGAGATCAGCAGTTCCATCGCCTTTGGCTCGAGCTTGACCACATGGCCGTCCCTGCAGATCTCATCGGCGGCCGGATCCACCCTCAGGTCACCGATCCGCAGCAGGGAATGGCCAGGAGAATTCGTGAGCGGCATACGAGATGTTGTAGGCGATGATTTTATTGTACACGAGCCGCGCGGCCGCCCACGACCGACGCCCCTGGCTCGGCGGCTTTCCGTTCAGCAAATCCCTAGCTCACTTTCAGAGCGCTATCAGGACTTCAACCGGAAGGGGGAGCACTGTCCCTCCCGCAGCGCATGCGGCCAATCGCGCCAGACGCCTCGGCACAAAGGCCGAACGATTTACCCTGCTCTCGGAGACCACCATGAGAACGCCGATCGATTCAAGCTTTCTGTCACCCCTGATCACAACCGCGATCTTCGGCGCGCTTGTCCTGAGCGCCGGCACAGCGTCCGCGGCCGCGCCAAGCGGCGACCCGCCTCGGGTCATCGTGAGTTTCGGGGATTTGAACCTGTCGTCGCCGGATGGCGCGGCCAAGCTCTATGGGCGCATCGCATCCGCTGCGGATGCGGTGTGTCTGTACTATGAGGTCGACACCAGCAATCTGCTCGTCCAGGACCGGGTGCGTGCCTGCGTCCACAAGGTGATCGCCGATGCCGTGACAAAGGTCGGCCGGCCTGGATTGCTGGCGATATACAACGCCAAGAACCATCGGCGCGCGCCGCTCATCGTCGCCAATGCCCGCTCTCGATAGCAGCGCTATACGGCGGCGAAGCTGCGGAACTCGGCGGCCCAGGCGGGCGCTCGCTCGATAGCGTCCGGGACTTCCTCCGGCTGGGCGACGATCTGCCACATGAGCGCGTGACGCTCGTCCATGAAGCGCTCTTCGACCGCCCGCGACAGCATCTCCACCAGCGGCTGGAAGTAGCCTCGCGTATTCACGAGCACGATGGGTCCGAGAAAGAGCCCCAGGCGCTTGAGGGTGATGGCCTCCAGCAGCTCCTCGAAAGTGCCGCAGCCGCCGGGCAGCGCCACCGCCGCATGCGCGCCCGCAAGCATCAGGTGCTTGCGGGTGCGCATGTCCTCGACGAGCTTGAGCTCCGTGAGTCCGGGATGGCCCCACTCCAGATCGGCCATGAAGCGAGGCAGGACGCCGATGACCCGTCCGCCCTTTGCGAGCGCGCCGTCGGCCAGCGCACGCATCGAGCCCCTGGCGCCGCCGCCATAGACCACCGTGATGCCGCGGCCGGCCAGCGCCTCGCCCAGCCTGAAGGCGGCGTCGCGATACTCCGGATGCGCCGACTGGCTCGACGCGCAGTACACGCACACGGCCCGCTCGGGGACGGCCGCCGGCTCAGTGCTCATCAAAGCTCCTCGGAGGATGATCGTCGCGGATCATCCGGCGATCCTCGTCCAGAGGGCAAGCGGAACACGTTCAGTCGTCCAGCGGAAAGCGGCAGCGCACTGGCGCAAAGCGAAGAAAATCGCGGTCGGCGGTGTGCACGACCGCGCGATAGGCAATCGCCAGCGCGGCAATCTGCGCATCGGTCACGAGGTTTCCGGCGGTGCCGCCCGCCGACTCGAGCAACTCGACCACGCGAGAGGTGTGATCGACGGAGGCTTGCAGGACCTGGCACACCCTGCGCGCGAGCCAGGATCGGATATGCGCCGCCGCCGTCGCGAGCGGCAGCGGGTTGGCGAAGATCCGCGGACTGGTGCTGATCCGGAGAAACGCAAACAGGGTCGGGTGCGTGAGCCCCACCGCCTCGTCGCCGGAAAGGCACCCCTGCCACCATGAGCGCGCGCGCTCGTGGAATGGACTGGCGCTGTCGCAGGCGTAGAGCAGCAGGTTGGCGTCGGGGACGATCATTTCCGCCGCCGGGACCGCGGTTTTTCGCTGCGCAGCAGACGCTCGCTGAGCTCGCCGAAGGAATCGGATTCCAGCTCGTCCGCAAGCTGATTCAGCCGGCCGGGATCGATCCCCGCGCGCAATCCCATCGCCTGCGCGCGCAGAGTGAACGGCCGGTCCGCCACCCCGAGGCCGCCGGCCCCGGAAAGGCCCGCGCGAATGGCCTGGTTCAGGGCCTCCTTGAAGCTCTGGCGGCGCTGCTGCATCGCATCGCGCAGCAGCTGCTCGACGTCGGGGTCGAGAGTGACAGTGGTGCGCATGACATGCATCATGACAGCACGGCATATTGCTGTCAAGATGCCTCGGCCGAGGGCTTTCCTCGGCCGATCAGACGGATTGCCGGGTGCGCCCGGGACCTCGTAGAATCGTCCGGCGCCGCGGGTGTAGTTCAATGGTAGAACTTCAGGTTCCCAACCTGATAACGTGGGTTCGATTCCCATCACCCGCTCCAACTTCCGCTGCTTCGCGGTTTCTTCGCAGATTTGCAGAAGTCGCTGTCCGCGCAGGTCCGAGCGGGAGTGAGCGCCCCAGAATCGTCTCCGGAGCGCTCTGCTTCAACGATTTTTCAGATGGCAACGGGCCTGATCGGCGTCGATCAGGCGGCCGCGGACAGTCTCCTGTAGGCGGTCATGATGGCATCACGGAGCGCTTCCACCCGTCGATCGCCACCGTGTAGTCCAGCGGCGAATAGCCCCCATTCATCGGCCTTCCGAGTCTGCAATACAGTCACGAGCTGGTCTGGATCGAAATCCGGCTCCGGTTGGGACATGATTCGGACGATTCCTCCGAAGATCGCCCCGCCATGTGTCATCTTCTGATTGGGGAAAGCAGCTGCCATATTGGTGAGTGCTGCCGATGTGATTGCAGGACCGAATTTGCGGATTGCATTCGCGATTGAAGAAGTAAATGCTATCTCACCGGGGCGCCACGCTGCCGCCGAGGTATTGCGCGCTATGCGCAGCCCGGTCCTTGTAACGATTTCCTGTATTTCCATCGCATCTTCATCCGCAGCGGCGAGTGCTGCATAGTAATCGTCGAGGCGGCTGATCGGCTTTCTGGCCCTGTTTGCTACGATAAACATACGAGCTTCTTCCTCGATGTTCGCATACCTGAAAATGCAGCACGGAAGTTGCGGAATGTCACTTCGCATGCAGACTGCCATCCACCGATGCTGACCATCGATAATGACCAGCGTATCGTCGGAGCGACGGGATACAACCAACGGCGTGCACAGTCGCCAGTCGAACTTCGCGGCAATGCTCGTGATCAATCGGCGCGATGTCTCGTTGTCGGTTGATCGCTGATACGTACTGTCGACGGAAAGACGGCTCAGTTGAATCCATTCAATGGAGGGCAGTGAACCAATCGGCGGCTGACAAGCGATCTGTCGGGCTTTTTTCCTGTCGTTCCCGGCATTTTCCTTGTTTACCGACCTTCCGCCTGATCCGAACTGATGGGCCTTGCCTGGACCTATATTCGGAATCGCCTGATCCGCGTGCAGTTCCAGGCGTTCTATGAGGGTGTCAGCTTCCCCACCCTCGCAAACCCACACAGCGCCGCTGCGTTCGACAATGACATTGCCAGGATGGACGCGGATGTGTCCTACGTCGGTCTTGATCTCGAAGGTTCCGTTTGCGTCGATGCCGCCTGCCATGTGTCGGGGTATCCAGTCCGGCATTGGGAGTTGGCCGTGCGTCCATGCGCGTATGTTCTTGCCATGTGTCGCGACATGTTGAGTGCGTGTCATCGTATGTTCCTTCTTGCTGTCCCGGATGCGGAATTGCAGCCGGGAGCGGACGATGACGCGAAGATGGAATTAGTGCCATTGAGTTGATGGAACTTAGTGGAGACGTCTTGGGGTTACCCCCGGTCACTGATGCTGCGCATTAGCGGCCGATGAAGGCTTCCGGTGCTGTGATGATCCTGGCATCGACGACGAGCGGCTCTTGTTCCAGCCAGAACCCCCTCAATGCCAGCTTTTGCACCAACTCAGGAGCATCACGGAGATCGAGTTCGGGGGGCCAGGGATGCTTCAAGCTGCGCGGGGCGGCACACTCCGCCCAGAACGATGGTACGAACCACCGCAGGTCCGGCCGCCGCTCTCGCAGTTTCAGAAAGATGCGCGCGCCGTTCGGATCAAGGTCGCCGAAGTGAACGAGCGGGACATCGGTTGGAGCCTGGTCGAGCAGATGGGCAACGGTTGTAATGTCCCAGCCGGGGACATGGGCGATGAGCCAGCCCTCTAGGGCCGGCAGGTCGCGCCAGGCGCCGAGGTTTTCCACCAGCAGTACCGCGCGCAGGGGGCCATGCAGTGTGAACCCGTCCAGGAACGCCCGTTCCGGAATCGGTGCTTCGCCGAGCATGCGGGCAAGTTCCCAGAGATCCAGTATGCCTTCCTTAGTCCGTGCCAGGAATCCACGCGGCGGCCGCAGGCGCAGCAAACCGTCGTGGGTCGTTTGCGCATCAGTCAATGCGGCTTGCCGGCGCGCTATGAGCATCGCCTTGGAGTGGGGCGCGGTGAGCGCGGTCGCCGTTCGGCGATTGAGGCGCTCCGGCAGGGCGGGGAGCCGGCTGGCACGGCGGACGTCTTCCAGCCGGGCCCAGCCGTCGGGGGTGGGGGGTAGCCCTTCCGCCGTCAAGGCTGCCAGCGTTTCCTGCCGCCGGGCCCCTACGGTTCAGTGCCTTCACCTGCCGCTCATTGAGCGGGATATGGCGGTTGTTCGCCCAAAACAGGCTGCGCGTGAGGGACTGGTCGATCAGCAGCTATGACCTACTTTTTGGGGTGTCATCCTGGAAGGGGGCACTATCCAGCATCCGAGGGACAGGATGCCATTTCATATGTTCGCGTTATATGACTGATAATGATATATTTCGCGAACGAATGGATTATTGCCTTGAGCGCTCCAAGCCGGCTTTCCACTGTGCTTGATGCGGCGGAACGCGCCGGCAGGCTCAACCTGCGCCTTGAAGATCTGCGCTCCGCGCTGCCCGATGCCAGTCTGGACGCCCTGCGGCAGGCGTTACACCGCCAGCAACGGCGCGGCCGGCTGATTCGACTGTCACGCGGTGCGGAACACTGGCTGATCGTGCCGCTGCAGTACGCGAATGCCGGCGCTCCACCGCTGGAAACCTGGCTCGATCGCTACATGAGCCGCACGCTTGGGCTCACCTACCATGTCGGTATGTTGAGCGCCGCTGATATCTATGGCGCCGCGCCTTGGGCCGTGATGGTCACGCAAGTGATGGTGGCCGAGCGCCGCCGGTCCATCACGGTCGGCCGGCATCAGCTGGTGTTCCATGTCTGCGCCCATATAGAGCGCCTGCCGACGCGCTGGCACGAGACGCCGGATGGACGTTTCCGGGTGGCGACGCCGGAGCTGGCCGCGTTGCAGATCGTGCAGAAGGAATCGCAGCTCGGAGGCATGGCCCGGGTGCGTGAGGTACTGGGTCGTTTGTATCCTGCTTGTACACCGGAAGGACTTACACAGGCTCTGCAGGCAATGGATGAAACACCCACCGCACAGCGGCTCGGGAGCCTGATGGCGCGGGATGAACAGGAGGCACTGGCGTCTGCGGCGTCGGGATGGCTGGCCGACAGGGCATTCCGTGTGGTACCGCTTGAACGTGCATCCATGAAGTCAGACGGAACGGGAATGGACTCTCGTTTTAAGGTCCGGTGGCCCGCTCACCTGGCGAGTGCCGGAGCATGATCCTGCAGGCCCACCTGACCGCTTGGCAGGCCCGTGCACCCTGGCCCAGGCGCAGCCAAGTTGAGCAGGACCTGCGCCTGTCGCGCGGCGTCGCGGCAATCTTTGGTGATGCGGTGCTGGCCGAGCACCTCGCCATGCGCGGTGGCACGGTGCTCCACAAAGGGC
>JASHVV010000290.1 GCA_030044385.1 Gammaproteobacteria bacterium | reverse complement strand
TATTCTCTCTGACCCATGACCAAGGACATCAACACGACCGGACGGTGGCTCAAGCGGCTGACGCAGACCTTCGCCGCGGAGCCGCAGGACCGCCAGCAGCTCATCGAGATCCTGCGCGAGGCCCGCACGCGCGGCCTGCTCGATGCGGAGGCGCTGCCGATGCTCGAAGGAGTGTTGGCGGTCGCCGAGCTGCAGGTGCGCGACATCATGGTGCCGCGCGCGCAGATGGTGTTCGTCCGCCGCGACGATCCGGTCTCCCGCATCCTGCCTACCGTCGTCGAGTCAGGGCACTCGCGCTGCCCGGTGATGGACGAGGACCGCGACGACATCGTCGGCATCCTCCTCGCCAAGGACCTGCTGCGGCTCTGCAGCCCCGAGGCGCGCGAGCGCTTCGACATCCGCGAGTTCATGCGCCCGGCGGTGTTCGTGCCGGAGTCCAAGCGACTCAACGTGCTGCTGCGGGAGTTCCGCGGCAGCCGCAATCACATGGCCATCGTGGTCGACGAGTACGGCGGCGTCTCGGGCCTGGTGACCATCGAGGACGTGATCGAGCAGATCGTCGGCGAGATCGACGATGAGTTCGATGTCGAGGACGACCAGAACATCCGCAAGGAGGCCGAGCGCCAGTTTCTGGTCCGGGGCGTGACGCGCATCGAGGAATTCAACGAGTACTTCGGCGCGCACCTGTCGGAGGAGGAAGGCTTCGAGACCGTGGCGGGGCTGCTCATGAAGCAGTTCGGGCGGCTGCCGCGGCGCGGGGAGTCCGCGAGCATCGACGGGTTCGAGTTCCGGGTGATGAGAGCCGACCGGCGCCGGATCGATGCGCTGCGGGTCGTGCCGCCGCACGATGTGACGCCGCCCGACGGTCACGCGCAGCCGGAGCAGGGCGAGTCGCACGCATGAGCTCCCGCCGGGTCGCTGCCATCGCCGCTGCGCCGCGCGAGGAGGCTCCGCCTGCGCCGGCCGCCGCGACACGCCTGCCTGTCGCGGCTCTGCGGGGCCGCGCGGCGCTGGCCCGCAGGGTGCTGGCGTTCGGCGCGGGTGCGCTGCTCGCGTGCGCGTTTGCGCCGCTCGAGTGGTGGCCGCTCGCGATCGTCTGCCCCGCGGTGCTGATGGGGCTGTGGGAGGACGCCTCGCCGCGCGAAGCGGCCTGGAGCGGATTCTGGTTCAGCTTCGGTACGTTTCTCGCCGGCACTTACTGGCTCTACGTCAGCATCCATGACCTCGGCGGGGCGCCTGTCTGGCTGACCATCGCCCTCATGCTGGGCCTGGTCGGCATCATGGCCGTCTACAACGCCCTGATCGGCTATCTCGCGGCGCGCTGGCTGCCGCGCACCGGCGCGTGGCGCTGGCTGATCGGCATGCCGGCGGCATGGCTGCTCGTCGAGTGGTGGCGGGGTTGGTTCCTGTCGGGCTTCTCGTGGCTGTCGCTGGGGTACTCGCAGACCGATACCTGGCTGGCGCGATTCGCGCCGCTCGCCGGGGTCTACGGCATCAGCCTGCTGCTGCTCGCGAGCGCCGGCGCGCTGGTCGCGCTGGCGCGGGGCAGCCCGCGGGTGCGCGTGGCAGCGGCGCTCACGCTCATCGTGCCGTGGGTGGCTGGCGCGGCGCTGGGACCCGTGCGCTGGACGCATCCGGCGGGCGCGGCGGTCTCGGTGGCGGTGATCCAGGCCGACATTCCGCAGGACGAGAAGTGGCAGAGCACCTACGAGGACGAGATCCTCGCGCGCTATCGCACGATGACGGAGGCGGCGCTCGGCACGAAGCTCATCGTCTGGCCGGAGGCGGCGCTGCCGGAAGTGGCCAACAATCTGCTGCCCTACATCGCCGCCGTCGACCGCATGACGCAGGCCCGCGGCTCATCGCTGGTGATGGGCACGCTGCGCGCTTCGGCGGACGGCGAGCACTACTACGACTCCATCCTCGCGCTCGGCCGGCAGGCGAGCTGGTACTCCAAGGACCACCTCGTGCCGTTCGCGGAGTTCTTCCCGGTGCCGCATTTCGTGCGCAACTGGCTGCGCCTGATGACGCTGCCCTACGAGGGCTTCAATCGGGGCGGCACGCGCCAGTCGCCGCTGCCCGTGGCCGGGCTCGAGCTCGGAGCCACCATCTGCTACGAGGTCGGATACGGCAGCTACATGCTGCACATGCTGCCGACCGCGAATGCGCTGGTGAATGTCACCAACGACGGCTGGTTCGGGCACTCGACGGCCCGCTACGAGCAGTTCCAGATGGCCCGCATGCGGTCCCTCGAGGAGGGCCGCAGCATGATCATCGCCAGCAACGACGGCATCTCTGCGATCGTCGGGCCCCGCGGACAGGTGCTGGCTTCCGCGCCGCCTTACGAGCAATATGTATTGCGGTCCTCCGTCACGCCCAGGACCGGGCTGACGCCGTTTGCGCGTGTGGGTAACTGGCTGGCGGTGAGCCTCGCGGCGCTGGGCCTCGCGGGCGCTCTCGGGTTCGGCGCCCGGCGCAGGCGCGCGGGCACGGCGAGTGCTCTTCTTCCTCCCCGGAGTCTGACATGAGCGTTCCAAGGCTCGCGCGTGTACGCGCGGCATTGATGTCTTCGGCCTTCGTCGCGATCGCCGCCTGGCCGGCGGTGCATGCGCAGGCCGCTTCCGCGGCCACGGCTGCCGCCGCGGCGCAATGCACGCCCGGCGGAGCGGCCGCGCTGCCGGACTTCTCGCCGCTGGTGGCCAAATACGGTCCGGCGGTCGTCAACATCGAGGTGGTCGAGAAGGCGCAGGCGCAGGAAGGCGGCGACCCGGGCGACGATCCGCTCAACCAGTTCTTCCACCGCTTCGGCATCCCCGCGCCGGGCGACAGCGGGCAGCGCGATGAGGAGCCGGTGCGCGGCGCGGGCTCGGGCTTCATCGTGAGCTCCGACGGCTACATCCTCACCAACCGTCACGTCGTGGAGGGAGCGAGCGAGGTGACGGTGCGGCTGGTCGATCAGCGGGAATTCCAGGCGAAGGTGGTGGGCACGGACGAGCGCACCGACATCGCAGTGCTCAAGATCGATGCGACGGGGCTGCCGGTCGTGCACTTCGGCGATCCCGCGAAGGTCCGGCCCGGCCAGTGGGTGCTCGCCATCGGCTCCCCGTTCGGCTTTCAGAACAGCGCCACCGCCGGCATCGTGAGCGCGATCGGCCGCTCGCTGCCCTCGGAGAACTACGTCCCCTTCATCCAGACCGACGTGGCGGTGAACCCGGGCAACTCGGGCGGCCCGCTCTTCAACCTGCAGGGCGAGGTGATCGGCATCAACTCGCAGATCTTCAGCCGCACGGGCGGCTTCATGGGGGTGTCGTTCGCGATACCGATCGATGTGGCGGCCAACGTGGAGCGGCAGCTCATCACCGTGGGGCACGTGGTGCGCGGCATGATCGGGGTGACCATCCAGGAAGTGACGGCGGACCTCGCCGACTCGTTCGGCTTGAGCAGTCCGCGGGGGGCGCTGGTGAGCTCGGTGAGCGGCCAGAGTCCGGCGGCGGCGGCCGGGATCCGCGCGGGAGATGTGGTGCTGGCCGTCGATGGGCACGCGATCGATCAGTTCGGCGAGCTGTCGAGCCTGATATCGGCCATGCGGCCGGGGACGGAGGCGACGCTGACGCTGTGGCGCGACCGGAAGGATCAGATGGTGCGGGTGCGCGTGGAGGAGCTGAAGGAGCCGCAGACGGCGGCGGCGGGCAGCGGCGGGCCGCAGGCGGCGCCGGTGGTGCACAAGCCGAATGTGCTGGGGCTGGCGGTGCGGCCGCTGCGGCCGCAGGAGAAGGCTGAGGTGCAGACCGGCGGGAATCTGGTGGTGGAGGGGGTGTCGGGAGGGGCGGAGCTGGCGGGGGTCGAGCCGGGGGACATCATTCTGGGGGTGGATGGGAAGCGGATCAGCTCGGTGGGGGAGCTGGAGGCGGCGGCTCATAGGGCGCAGAAGAAGAGCATTGCGCTGCTGATTCAGAGGGAAGGGCAGCAGTTGTTTTTGCCTGTGCCGGTGCCGTA
>JASHVV010000289.1 GCA_030044385.1 Gammaproteobacteria bacterium | reverse complement strand
CGGACGCCGCGCTGCGGCGGCTGTCCGGCGTGCAGCCCGCCTCGGGCGCCGCGGATCCCTCGCGAGCGGCGCGGCCCGCCGCGCGCCGGCGGGGCCGGGCCTGATGGGCCGGCTGTTCAACGTTTCCAACCGCGTGCCGCTCGCCAAGACCGCGGCACCGGGCGGGCTGGCGGTCGGCGTGCTCGCGGCGATGCGGGCCCGCGGGGGGCTGTGGTTCGGCTGGAACGGCGAGACCACCAGCCAGGAGCCGGGGGAGCCGGACATCACCTGCCGTGATGCGCTGAGCTACGCCACCATCCCGCTGCCGCAGACGCTCTACGAGCGTTACTACAGCGGCTTCTCCAACGGCACCCTCTGGCCGCTCTTTCATTATTTTCTCGCCGGCTTTCGCTACGACGACCAGGAATACGCCGCCTACGAGCAGGCCAATGCGCTCTTCGCCTCGCGCCTGTTGCCGCTGCTCGCTCCCGGCGACATCATCTGGGTGCACGACTATCACCTCATCTCTCTGGGGGAGAAGCTGCGCGCCCAGGGGGTGAGCCAGCCGATCGGCTTCTTCCTCCATATCCCCTTCCCGCACTTCGAGGTGCTGCGCGCGCTGCCGACGTTCGCGCAGGTCCTGCGCGCGCTGTTGGCATACGACCTCATTGGATTCCAGACGGAGACCGACCGCGAGAGCTTCCTGGGCGCGGTGCGCATCGTCCTCGGCGCCCAGTCCGTGGGCGAGAGAGGCATCGTCGCTACCGGCGGCCGTACGGTGCGCACGGGCGTGTATCCGATCGGCGTCGACGTGCAGGCGGTCGCCCAGAGCGCCGCCAAGGCGGCCGGCTCCGCCCCGGTGCAGCGCATGATGCAGAGCCTGGTCGGCCGGCGGCTCATCGTCGGCGTCGATCGGCTCGACTATGCCAAGGGGCTGCTCGAGCGCTTCCAGGCGTATCGGCAGTTCCTCGAGAGCTATCCGGAGCAGATCGGCCAGGTCACGCTCCTGCAGATCGCGCCGCTCGGCCGGCAGAAGGTGCAGGCCTACGCCCAGATTCGCGACTCGCTCGAGCAGAGCTCCGGGCGCACCAACGGCCGCTTCGCGGATGCCGACTGGACGCCCATCCGCTACCTCAACCGCAACTTCCCGCATGCGACGCTGATGGGGTTCCTGCGCGCCGCGCAGGTATGCCTGGTGACGGCGCTGCGCGACGGCATGAATCTCGTCGCCAAGGAATTCATCACGGCGCAGGACCCCGACGATCCGGGCGTGCTGGTGCTCTCCAATCGCGCCGGCGCGGCCTGCGAGCTCACCGAGGCGCTGCTCATCAATCCCTACGATACCCAGGGCATCGCCGGGGCCATCCAGCGCGCGCTCACCATGCCGCTCGCGGAGCGCCGCGAGCGCCATGCGACCTCGCTCGCCACTCTGCGGGCCAACGACATCCACCGCTGGCATACGCGCTTCGTCGACGATCTGCAGGCGGCGCGGGGACGACTCTCTTCCCGCAGGGGCACGGAGCCGAAGGAGCTCACGGCCTTCCGGCCTTGACCGGCCGCGCCGCGTTTGACAGCGCTGTCATCCGGTCGTACCCTAGGACGCCTGAAGAAGCAATCGAAGGCGCATCCAAAGCGTCTCACCGGGGGAGAGATCATGAGCCTGCAGAGCTCCTGCCTGCGCCGAGCCGCCCTTGCCGCGGCGATCGTTTGGGTTGGCGGCCTCGCTGCGTCACTGGCCGCAGCATCCAGTCCCCCGTCGGCACGCACGCTGCCGCCGGGCACGCACTTTTACGTGCCGCCGCCCGCCCAGGGGTCGATCCCACAGGCGCTGCAGCTTCTGAGGAGAGGCGACGTCGCGGATGCGAGGCTGATTCTGAGCATGGAATCCGTGCCGCAGGCGGTCTGGCTCACCGGCGAGACCAGCGCCCAGGCTGCGGCAGGCGCGAGTGGGGCACGCGCGGCCGACTTGCAGGTCGAGCAACTGGTCAGCCAGACGATGCGCGCCGCCTCCTGGCAGCGCGCCGTTGCGGTGCTCGTCGCCTACAACATTCCCGGACGCGATTGCTCGCAATACTCGGCGGGCGGCGCTCCCAGCGATGCCGCGTACGAGCAGTGGATCGACTCCCTGGCGCGCGGGCTCGGCAACGGCAAGGCGGTCATCATCCTGGAGCCCGACGCCTTGGCCAACCTGCCGACGGATTGCAGCTCCGCGTACCAGACGGCGAACCCACAGATCACCGATGCGACGCGCGAGGCGGACGTCGCCTACGGCGTCACCGCTCTCGAGAGGGATCCGAACGCCAGCGTCTATATCGACGCCGGGCACAGCGCGTGGCAATCGGTGGGGACCATCGCCCAGGCGCTGATCGCCGCCGGCGTGCAGCAGGCGCAGGGCTTCTTCCTCGACGTGTCCAACTATCAGTATGCCGCCAACAACGTCGCCTATGGCACCTGGGTTTCCGACTGCATCGCGTATGGCACGGTAGTCAATCCCGACGACGATAACCTGGCCGCCGACTGTCCCAACCAGTACTGGAACGGCGGCCCTGCCACCAACTGGAACGGCACCGCGCTCAACCCCTACGGTGTCTGGAGCGCGGCCGCGGCCGACCTCGATCTGAACACTTCCGGGCTCGACGGCCAGTACGCCAACCTGTTGGGCTCCGTGGCGCCCGTGACGCATTTCGTGATCGACACGAGCCGCGATGGGCTCGGCCCCAATGGCATGCAGAGCTACTCGGCAGCGCCCTACGATCAGCCGTCGGACCCGCTGGTCGCGATGAGCCAAGGCTCCTACACTTGGAACCAGTACGTTCCGGCGGGCGTCGTTGCCACCCTGGCCGGCGGCAACTGGTGCAACCCGCCGGACTCGGGGACGGGAATCCTGCCCACCGCCAACACCGGCAGCGTATCGCCGCTGCTCGACGCTTATCTCTGGGTGAAGACTCCAGGGCAATCCGACGGTCAGTGCGACGCCGCCGGTGGCGTGAGAGCATGGGATGACGCCAGCTACACACCGGCCATCATCGGCTGGCCCGTGAGCAGCCCGCCGAGCGCGACCTACCAGACCTTCGACCCGCTCTGGAGCCTCGAGACCGGCTCCGTGTTCACGGACCCTGCGGCGGGCGCCTGGTTTGCACAGCAAGCCCTGCAGCTCGCGCGTAACGCCAGTCCCGCCTTGCCGCGCGATTCGCACGGCTTCGGACGATAGCCGGCGCCGGCCGTCTCACGCCTTGCCGGCCGGGCGCGCGATCGAGCCGCGTAGCACCAGATCGAGGTCGAGGCGCAGGCGCGGGACCGGCTGCGGCCAGCCGTGCCGGTGCGGCCGGTGTTGGATGATGAGGTCCGCGGCGATCCGGGCGATCTCCCGTACCGGCTGGCGCACCGTGGCGAGCTGCGGCCACATCATGCTGGCGACCGGCGCATCGTCGAAGCCGGCGATCGAGAGCTCCCGCGGCAGGTCGAGTCCCAACTGCCGCGCCGCGCAGGCGGCCGCCGCCGCCATGTCATCGTTGCTGGCAAAGATGGCCGTCGGCCGCGGCCGTGAGCCCAGGATGCGCTGCGCGCACTCCAGTCCGTCGACGAACTCGAAGTTGCCGGTCTGCACCAGCTCCGGGTCGATGCTCACCGCGCGCGCGTGCATGGCATCCGCGAAGCCGAGATAGCGCTGCTCGGTCGCGCGGTGGCCGGGGGGGCCCAGCATGAAGCCGATCCGGCGATGGCCATGCTCCAGAAGCTGCACCGTCATCTGTCGCGCCGCCGCGCGGTCGTCGGTGTCCACCGAGGGCGAATCGACCGGCTCGCGCATCGGCGCGATGTGCACGCAGGGCACGCCCGCCTCCGCGAGCGCCGCGCGCACCACCGTGTGGTCGCTCAACGGCGGCAGCAGAATGGCCCCCTCGAGGCGCAACTGCCGCACGAGCATGCTGACGTCGCGCGCCATGTCCTTGCTTGCGACGTCGAGCGGCTGCACCATGAGGTGCAGGTCCGATTCGCGGCAGCGCTGCACGGCGCCGGTCTGGAACTCGTTGAGGTAGTCCCCCGGCTTGTCGTAGAAGAGACCGATCAGGAACGAGCGGGCGCCGGCCAGGCCCCGCGCGTTGAGGTTTGGCTGATAATCGAGCTGCCGGATGGCATCCAGGATGCGCGCGCGCGTTTCACCCCGCACCCCCCGCTCGTTGTTGATCACGCGGGAGACGGTCTTGGGTGAGACCCGGGCGCGATCCGCGACCATCTGAATCGTCGCGGGCCCGCGCCGTGCGGTCATCTCGTTGCTCATCGACGTACGATAGAACAAATGTCATCGCTGTCAACCGGCGCCTCCACTCTCGACCTGCTCGTCGTGCTCGTGTGCGCCGTCGGCATCGTCGCGTTCGGGCTCGCCGTCTCGCGCCGCAAGGCGCGGGCGGAGGAGTATTTCCTGGCTTCGCGCGCCTCGCGCTGGCCGGCGATCGGCCTCGCGCTCTTTGCCTCCAACATCTCCTCGACGGCGATCGTCGGGCTCGCGGGCGCGGCCTATGTCATGGGCATCTCGGTCTACGACTACGAGTGGTCGGCCGGAGTCGTGCTCGTCTTCTACTGCGTGTTCCTGCTGCCCTTCGTGTTGCGCAGCCGCGCCTACACCATGCCGGAGTTTCTCGAGCGCCGCTACGACGCCCGCGCGCGCCTCTATTTCGCCGCCCTCAACGTGTTCCTCAACGTGTTCGTGGATATGGCGGCGGCGCTCTACTGCGGCGCGCTCGTCTGCCGGATGCTCCTGCCCGGCCTGCCGCTCTGGGGGATCGTCGCCGCGCTCGCCGGCGCCGCCGGCCTCTACACGCTGGCGGGCGGCCTGCGCGCCGTGATCTATACGGAGGCGGTGCAGGCGATCCTGCTGGTCACGGGCGCCGTCATCATTTCCGTCACCGCGTTCGCTCGCGCGGGCGGTTGGCACGCGGTGGTGCACCGTGTCGACCCGGCCATGCTGTCGCTGATCCGGCCCGCCGCCAACCGGGGCGTGCCGTGGCCGGGGCTCGTGCTCGGCATCCCCGTGCTCGGGCTCTACTACTGGTGCACCAACCAGTACATAGTGCAGCAGACGCTGTCGGCGCGTAGCCTGGATGACGGGCGAGGGGGCGCGCTCTTCGCCGGACTGCTGAAGCTGAGTGTGCTCTTCCTGCTGGTGCTGCCGGGCACCTGCGCGATCGTGCTCTTCCCGCACCTGCAGCGCTCCGACCTGGTGTATCCCACGCTCATGCTGAGCCTCCTGCCTCGCGGCCTCCTCGGGCTGGTGGCCGCCGGCTTCGTCGCCGCCACCATGGCCTCGGTCGCCTCGACCCTCAATTCCGCGTCGACGATCATCACCATGGACATGGTGAAGCGGACCGTTCCCGGCCTGTCGGAGATCCAGGCCGTGCGCATGGGGCGCCGGAGCATGGCGGCGCTGCTCCTCGTGGCGGTGCTGTGGGCGCCGCAGCTGCAGCGTTTCGGGACGCTCTGGGAATACCTGCAGGCGATGCTGGCGTACGCCGCCCCGCCCATCGTGTCGTTGGTTCTGACGGGTACCTTATGGCGCGGCGCCAACGCCGCCGGCGCGGCAGCGACGCTGGTGCTCGGTACGGCCTGCGGCGTCGCGCTCTTCGCCGCAAACGTGCCGCTCCATCTCCTGCATCTGCATTTTCTCTACGTCGCACCGCTCCTGTTGGTCCTCGACACCGCGATCCTGGTCCTCGCCAGCCGCTGGAGCGCCGCACCCGCCTCCGCGATCGGCTCCACGCTCGTCTGGACGCCCGCGCACTATCGCGCGGAGACGCAGCGGCTGCGATCCGTCGCCCCATGGCGCAACTATCGGGTACAGGCCGCGTGCCTGCTGGTCCTGACGGCCATCGTCGTCGTCATCTTTCGCTAGCCCGGAGCCTCACTCCTGCGCGCCGGCGCCGACCGCCACCCACGCGAGGTCCGCGTTCGACACCGACTCCAACTTGAACGCGCGCGCGGCGGCCGCCATCCGTGTGAGGGCTTGCGCCAGCGGCATGGGCGGCCGGGTATCGCCCTTCCTGACCTTGTGGAAGCGCACCGGGTTGATTCGCGCGACCACGTAATTGCGCAGGTACGGCGACTTGAAGCCGCGCTGCTGCAGCGCGGCGATGAGCTTCTTCACCTGGGCGTCGATTTCCAACAGCCGCGCGGCGTGGTCGGCCCGCTCCCGCAGGCTGGCCGCGAGCGGGCGCTCGCTGAAGCGGTCGACTTTCTTCAGGAAGGAGCTGTAGGCGCCCCCGGCGAACCTCGAGGACTGCTCGTAGACCACCCCCAGGGTCAGCAACTCGGGAGCCTCGAACTGCGCCGCCAGCGACGACTCGGTGCCGCCCGTGTTGCCGCCCCTGCTGTCGCCTGGGCGCCGCCCGGCGAGACTGCGCGCCATGCGGATCACTTCCAGACTGCGGTCGCGCAGGTTGTGCGCCTTCTCGGTGTTGAGCGCCAGGATCCGATACGCCAGCGCCTCATCCGGTGAGATGAGCGCGGTGATCTGCCGCAGTCCGAGGACCTTCGCCGCCGCGAGGCGGTGCCGGCCGTTCGGCGTCCAGAGCTTGCCGTCCTCGCCGCGCACCACGATCAGCGGGTCGAGAAACGCCGCCGTCTCGCCGATTTTCTCGGCCAGGCGCTTGGCATGGGTGGGCGAGAGATCGCGCTGGAACGGTGTCGGTTGCACCGACGCGAGCGGCAGCGACGCCAGCAACAGCGGCCGGCCCCCCATCGGCTCGCGATAGGCGCCGATCGGCGCGCCGCCGGCCTCGCGGACCCGTGTCACCAGCCCCGCCACCTCGGGGCTGTCGAGACCCAGGGCGACCTGCGAGGCTTCCAGGCCCCGCGCCTGCGCTCCCGGGGCGAGCTTCCCCCTGGCGCGCCTCGGTTGCGATACCTTCGGGCCGCGCGGAGCGGATGTCTTCTTGCGAGCTGCCATGCTCGCTACGGTGCACAATACTCAGGCCGGCTGCAAGGGGCCGAACAGGCCCGCGGCCCATCTCCAGGGCACCCTCGCTATGGATGTCGCTTCCTTGTCGCTACGTGCGTCGGCCGGCGGGCTGCCCGCGCAACGTATCGATTCCGAGGGACGCGCGCACGTCGATTTTCGCGCGGTGCTCGCGCTCGCCCTGCCGCTGATGGCCAACAGCGCCGTTCAGATCGTCCTCAATCTCACCGACATGTGGTTCGTGGGGCACATCTCGACTGCGGCCCTGGCCGCGGTGGGCGCGGTGCAATGGATGATCCTCGCGGTCGTTTTTGTGCTGGGTGGCGCCGGCATGGCGGTGCAGACGCTCGCCGCACACGCCCACGGCGCGCGTCGTTACAGACGCGCGGCGCAGGCGGCCTG
>JASHVV010000288.1 GCA_030044385.1 Gammaproteobacteria bacterium | reverse complement strand
CCCCTCAACGATGTGCCGGCGGACGTCCAGGTGGCGACCGGCGCGGACCTGCAGCGCGAGCAGTCGCTGGACGTGGTGGACTATCTCAACAACAACTTCAGCGGCCTCAATGTGAGCGAGGGCGACGGCAATCCCTTCCAGATCGACGTCTACTATCACGGCTTCACGGCCTCACCGCTGCTCGGCACTCCGGAGGGGCTGTCGGTCTACGTCGACGGCGTCCGCGTGAATGAATCCTTCGGCGACACGGTCAACTGGGACCTCATTCCTGAGTCCGCGATCAGCTCGGTGTCGCTGATCTCGGGCTCCAATCCCGTGTTCGGCCTGAATACCCTCGGCGGCGCGATCTCGATACAGACCAAGAACGGCCGCGACAGCCCCGGTACCGAGGTCGAGGCCTACGGCGGCTCCTTCGGCCGGCGCTCGATGGAGGCGCAGACCGGCGGCACGCTCGGCGCCTTCGATTACTTCGTCATGGGCAACTACTACGATGACACCGGCTGGCGCGATCTCGGCAGCTCGCGTGTCTGGCAGGGATTCGGCAAGCTGGGCTGGCAGACCGAATCGACCCGCCTCGATCTGAGCTATACGTACGCGGACGATTTTCTCTGGGGCGACGGCGCGACGCCGCAGAGCATGCTCTCCTACCTGCGCGAGCAGACTTATACGCCCGACTATACCCAGAATCTGATGCAGTTCGTGAACCTGACGGGCACGCAGACACTGGGCGACCACCTGCTGCTCTCCGGCAACGCGTTCTACCGATACGTGGACACCGGCGTACTCAACGGCAACATCAACGACTTCTATCTGGAGGACGACTACGCCGGGCCGCCGACCGATTGCACGGACCCGGGCGCGAACGCGGCGACGCTCGCTTACTGCGAGCCCGGGCAGGATGCCACCTCGACCCTGATCCAGCGCTCGAAGGGATTCGGGCTGCAGCTCACCGATTCGGCCGCCCTGCTCGGCTGGAAGAACCAGGGCCTGGCCGGAGTCGATTACGATGACTCCGAGGACAGCTTCGACGAGCTGAATCAGTATGGCGGGATCGCGCCGGATCACCTGCTGGTGTACGAGCCCAGTCCCTACAACGATTTCCCCCTGGTCTCCGTGGGCGGCGGCAACGAGATCTTCGGCGCCTATCTTACCGATACGCTATCGCCGCTCGGCTGGCTGCACGTGACGGCCGCCGCGCGCTACAACCGCAATGACGAGACGATCGACGGCACCTCGGTCGACGCCGACCCTGCCGACTACGGCGACGGGTTCCTCAGCGCAACCCCGGTCACCGGGGTTCACGCCTTCACCCGGCTCAATCCGTCGCTCGGCTTCACGCTCACGCCCACCCCCTACACGACCTACTACGCGAACTACAATGAGGCGAGCCGCGCGCCCACCGTCATCGAGCTCGGCTGCGCGGATCCCGCCGTGCCGTGCGGCCTGCCGGATGATTTCGCCGCCGATCCGGCCCTCAAGCAGGTCGTGGCGCGCACTTTCGAGATCGGCGTCCGCGGCAATCTGGCCGGGCAGCGCTTCAACTGGTCGGCGGACGTATTCCACACGATCAACGAGAACGACATACAGTTCGTCGCCACGAGCATCAATGCCGGCTTCTTCAACAACGTCGGCGATACCCGCCGCGAGGGCCTGGACCTCGCCTTCGGCGGCAAGGAAGCCAGGCTCACCTGGAAGCTCGCCTACAGCTATGTCCAGGCGACGTTCGAATCGAGCTTCGTCGTGAACGCGCCGTCGAACAGTACGGCCGATGCCTACGGCAACATCACGGTGCAGCCGGGGGATCGCATGCCGCTGGTGCCCGAGAACAACGGCCGGCTGATCCTCGACTACGAAGTCAACGGACACCTGGACCTCGGCGCGAACGTGATCGTCGTTTCCGGCTCCTATCTCCATGGAAACGAGAACAACGCCAACGTCGCCGGGGTCACCGATGCCGCGACGGGCGCCTACATCTCTCCGGACGGCACGGGCTGGATCCCGGGCTATGTGGAGCTCAATTTCAACGGCACCTACCGGCTCGACGACGGCGTCGAGATCTTCGCCCGCATGACCAATGCGCTGAACAGGGATTACGACACGGCGGGCTTTCTGACACAGAGCGTATACACCGCAAACGGCGCGTTCATGACCAATCCCAACGACTGGACCAACGAGAACAACGTCGTGCCGAGCGCTCCGCGCGAGATCTGGGGCGGGGTGCGCGTGCGATTCTGAGGGCGTATCCCACCAACTCGACGTACCCGCGCCCGGCGATCGGCCGTCCGGCGCGGGTACCGGACACATCCACCGCGCCTTCCCAGTATCTGGGGGAGGTCACGAGCTCCTGGTCCGCAAGCACGGGATGGACGGTGACGTCGAGGCCCGTTGACGGCACCACCAGCCGCCATCGCGCGGGGTAGCGGACACCGTCCGCGTCGGTCCGGTAGTCCAGCACTTCGATGCGGACATCGCCTCGGGACAGCGGCCGAGGGCGCCCTGCGGAGTCGACCCAGGTGCCGGCGCTGTCGGGGTCTTCGGCGCCGCCGCGGTCGCGAAGGGAATAGAACATGAGGCACGAGCCATCGCCGAGCTGCAGCCCGAACCAGTCCCAGCCGGTCTCCTGCGGCCCGAGGCTGCCGCTGCCCCACTCCCGGTCCAGCCAGGCCAGACCGTGAACCTGAAGCGGCTGGCCGTTGCGGACGATCGTCCCCCGAACGGCCACCCGAGGGATGGAGTAGTAGTAGGTCGCATTGCCGGGCTCTGCCGACTTGCGACTCAACCCCTGCTCGCCGTTGAGGACGGGCGGCATCAGCGGCTGCGCCGTGAGCGAGAGGACATAGCCCGGCTGGTCGGCCTGAAGTCGCCAGGCCGCAGCCTGCGCCGCGGATC
>JASHVV010000287.1 GCA_030044385.1 Gammaproteobacteria bacterium | reverse complement strand
GCCGAGCGCGTCAACCCGCTCGCTCCCGCGGAGCTCGTCATCGACCACTCCGTGCAGGTCGACGAGTACGGCAGCGCCGGCGCCCTCGCCGCGAACACGCGCATCGAGTTCTCCCGCAACGTGGAGCGCTACGCGTTCCTGCGCTGGGGACAGTCCGCGTTCCGCAACTTCGCCGTCGTGCCGCCGAGCACCGGCATCGTGCATCAGGTGAACCTCGAGTACCTGGGCCGCGTCGTGTTCGATGCGGAGAAGAACGGCGCGCTGAGCGCTTACCCGGACACGTTGGTCGGCACCGACTCGCACACAACCATGATCAACGGTCTCGGCGTGCTCGGCTGGGGTGTCGGCGGCATCGAGGCAGAGGCCGCCATGCTCGGCCAGCCCGTCACCATGCTGATCCCGCAGGTCATCGGCTTTCGCCTGGTCGGCCGCCTGCAGCCGGGCGCCACGGCGACCGACCTCGTGCTCACCGTCACGGAGATGCTGCGCAAGAAAGGCGTGGTCGACAAGTTCGTGGAGTACTTCGGCGACGGCCTCGCCTCGCTGCCGCTCGCCGACCGCGCCACGATCGCCAACATGGCGCCGGAGTACGGCAGCACCTGCGGCATCTTCCCCGTGGACGAGGAGACCATCCGCTATCTCGAGCTTTCCGGCCGCCCGCGTGAGCGGATCGACCTCGTCACCGCCTACGCCCGGCACCAGAGCCTCTGGCGCAACGCGGGCGAGCAGGCCGCGCAGTACACCGACGTGCTCGAGCTCGATCTCGGAACGGTGGAGCCGAGCCTCGCCGGTCCGCGCCGGCCGCAGGACCGCGTGCCGCTCAAGACCGCGAAGAGCACTTACGAGAGCAACGCCAGGAAGGCCGCCGAGGAGCGCGCCGCCCGCAACGCCGGCGCGCAAGGCAAGGCGCAGGTCACCGTCGATGGCTCGAGCTTCGAGCTCCAGGACGGCGCGGTGCTGATCGCCGCCATCACGAGCTGCACCAACACCTCCAATCCGTCCGTCATGCTGGGATCCGGCCTCCTCGCCCGCAAGGCGCGCCGGCGGGGCCTGAAGGCCAGGCCCTGGGTGAAGACCAGCCTCGCCCCGGGCTCGCGCGTCGTCACCGACTACCTCCAGCGCGCCGGCGTGCTCGATGATCTCGCCGCGGTCGGCTTCGACCTCGTGGGCTACGGCTGCACCACCTGCATCGGCAACTCAGGCCCCCTGAAGCCCGAGATCTCCGCCGGCGTGAAGGCCGGCGACATCACGGCCTGCTCCGTGCTCTCCGGCAACCGCAACTTCGAGGGCCGCGTGCATCCGGAAGTGCGCATGAACTTCCTCGCCTCCCCGCCGCTCGTGGTGGCGTACGCCCTGGCCGGGACTCTCGATCTCGATCTCACGACCGAGCCCCTCGGCACCGGCTCCGACGGCAAGCCGGTCTACCTCGCGGACATCTGGCCGAGCGACCAGGAAGTGCAGGAGCTTCTCACCCGCTCGATCGATTCGCAGATGTTCCGCCAGAGCTACGGCAGCGTGTTCGCGGGCGACGAGCACTGGAGCGGCATCAAGGTGCCCGCGGGCAAGCTCTACACCTGGGATGCGAAGTCGACCTACGTCAAGAACCCGCCCTACTTCGAGGGCATGGGCCGCACGCCTCCCGCGTTGAGCGACATCCACGGCGCCCGCGCCCTCGCGGTGCTCGGCGACTCCGTGACGACCGACCACATCTCCCCGGCAGGCAACATCGCCAAGTCCAGTCCCGCGGCGCGCTATCTCATCGAGCAGGGCGTGAAGCCCGCGGACTTCAACTCCTACGGCGCGCGCCGCGGCAATCACGAGGTGATGGTGCGCGGCACGTTCGCCAACATCCGCCTGCGCAATCAGCTCGTGCCCGGAGTCGAGGGCGGCATCACCGTGCATCTGCCTAGCGGCGAGCAGACCTCGATCTACGATGCGGCCATGCGTTACAAGGAGGAGCACACGCCGCTCGTCATTCTCGCGGGACGGGAGTACGGCACCGGCTCCTCGCGCGACTGGGCGGCCAAGGGCACGATGCTCCTCGGCGTGCGCGCCGTGATCGCGGAGAGCTTCGAGCGCATCCACCGCTCGAACCTCATCGGCATGGGCGTCGCGCCCCTGCAGTTCAAGCCCGGCGAGAGCGCGAAGTCCCTGGGGCTCACCGGCCGTGAGGTGTTCGAGATCACCGGTCTTGCGAGCGGCGATGCCAGGGAGGTCAGCGTGAAGGCGACACCTGCCGACGGCGGAAGGCCGATCACGTTCCAGGTGCGTGTCAGGATCGACACGCCGAAGGAGCGTGAGTACTACCGTCACGGCGGTATCCTCCAGTACGTGCTGCGGCAGCTCGCCGGCGTCGGCCGCTCGGGCTGAGGGGTACAGGGCTAGAGGCACGCGTTGGCGCTACACGTGCGTCTGGCCGTCTTCGATCTCGACGGGACCATCACGCGGCACGACACGCTCGCGCCCTACGTGCTCGGGTTCCTGCTGCGCAAGCGAGCCTGGCGGCTGCCGGCCCTGCTCCTGGTGGCGCCGGCGCTGCTCGGCCACGCGCTCGGTCTCGTCGATCGCGGAGCGCTGAAGTCGGCGTTCATCCGCGCGGCGCTCGGCGGCTGCCGCCACGAGGATCTGCAGCCCTGGACCGCGAAGTTCGTCGCTCGTCTCCTGCCGCGCGGCGTCTTCCCGCAGGCGCTCGAGGCCATCCGGGGCCATGCGCGCACGGGCGATCACCTCGTTCTCCTCAGCGCGAGCACGGACCTGTACGTGCCCGCCATCGCGCACGCGCTCGGCTTCCACGAGGTCATCTGCACCGGAGTGCGCTGGGACGGCGAGCGCCTCAACGGCAGGCTGAGCACACCCAACCGCCGCGGCGCCGAGAAGGCGCGCTGCGTCGCGGCCCTGCGCGCGCGCCATCCAGGCATGGAAGCGACGGCCTACGGCAATGCCGCGAGCGACCTCGAGCACCTGCAGCTCGTCGAGCGCGGGGTGCTGGTCAACGGCTGCGCCGCTGCCCGGCGGGCGGCCGTCCGGGACGGAATCACTTGCGCCGAGTGGCGCTGAGCCGCGATCGGCGCCGGGCCGCTACATGGACGTGCGGATCTGCCAGAGCTCCGGAAAGAACCTGAGCTCGAGCGCCTTCGCCAGATACGACACCCCGCCCGTGCCGCCGGTGCCGGGCTTGTGGCCGATGATGCGCTCCACTGTCTTCAGGTGATGGAAGCGCCAGAGCTGGAACTTGTGATCGAGATCGACCAGGCGCTCCGCGAGCTCGTAGAGATCCCAATCCTTCTCGGCGTTGTGATAGACGCCGAGCCAGGCGCCCGCGACCGCCTTGCTCGCCCGGTAGGGCTCGCTGAAGTCCCGTGTCAGGTGCTCCTCCGGGATGCCGTAGCCGCGGCGGCTCAGGAGCCGCAGCACCTCGTCATAGAGCGACGGCGACTCGAGCGCGCGCTTGAGCACGGCGTACGCCTTCGGGTCGCGCGCGTGCACTTCCACCATGTCGGCGTGTTTGTTGCCGAGGAGGAACTCGAGCATCCGGTACTGCAGCGACTGGAAGCCCGACGAGCGCCCGAGCGCATTGCGGAACGCCGAGTAATCGAAGGGCGTCATCGTCGAGAGCACCTCCCACGTGGAGATGAGCTGGCTCTGCACCCGCGAGACGCGCGCCAGCATCTTGAAGGAGGGCCCCAGATCGTCGCGCCGCACGCACTCGAGCGCGCCCCCGAGCTCGTGCAGCATCAGGCGCATCCATAGCTCGGAAGTCTGGTGCACGATGATGAACAGCATCTCGTCGTGCTCGAACGAGAGCGGCTTCTGCGCCTCGAGCACCTTGTCCAGGTGCAGGTACTCGCCGTAGGAGAGCGAGGAGCCGAGATCCCAGTGGATGCCCTCGCCGGTGAGATCGACCCGCTCGGACTTGTCGTAACGCTTGGTGCTCATGATGCCTCGTCGCCGAAGACCCAATCCGGAACGCGCCGCCAGCCGTCGAGCAGCTCCCTGTCGAGGCTGCGGTACTCCGGGCAGTAGCGCGCCACGCAGTGCCAGAACCGGCGCGAGTGGTTCATGTGCTGGGTGTGGGCGAGCTCGTGAATCATCAGGTAGCGCACCACCGCCGGCCGCTGGAAGAGCAGGCAGCAGTTGAGACTGATGGTACCGCGCGTCGAGCAGCTTCCCCAGCGCGTGCGCTGCCGGCGGATGAGCACGCGCTCATAGCGCAAGCCGAGCTCGCGCGCACACTGCGCGAGCAGCGGCGCCAGCACCTCGCGCGCGCGCTCGGTCAGCCAGCGGCGCAGCGCCTGGCGCACCGGCTGGCCCTTGTTGGCGTCGCCCGCGAGCGCCAGCAGCCCCGGGGTCGCCGCGGCGAGTCGCGCCCGCCCCGAGCCGCCTGCGAGGTGGACTCGCCACACCTCCTCGCACGCCGGCAGAGCGACCTGCGGCGGCGGGAAAGGCACGGGCGGGCCGGCCCGGCGGCGGGCCTCCTCGCGCTTGCGCTCGATCCACGGCCGATGCCGCTCGAGGAAGCGCTCGACCGCGCGCGGCGAGGTCCTGGAAGGCACCACGACCTCCACCCGGCCGGTATGAAAAACCCGAACTGTCAAGCGTCGCGCGCGCTGGCTCTCGCGGACGCTCCACCCTTCGGTGGCGTCCTTGTCGGACCACAACGGCAACTGGGACGTCACCATATTGGAAATCGATGCACCGCGGCGGCACAATCTCCGGCCACCACCCCATAATACCAGTCGACAGCGCTGCGCATGCGGCGCGTCCGGCCAAGGAGATGCCGTGCCCGAGAGCGCACCGATCCTCGAAGTCCACGATCTCGTCAAACAGTATCCTGCCGCGACCGCCGTGAACGGCGTCTCCTTCGCCGTGCCCGAAGGCGCCTGCTTCGGGCTGCTCGGACCCAACGGCGCCGGCAAGACGACCACCATCGAGATCATGGAAGGCATCCTGCCGCCGACCTCGGGCGAGGTGCGCTACCGCGGCCGGCCCGTGGGGACGCGCTTCAGCGAGGAGGCGGGCATCCTCTTCCAGAAGACCGCGCTGCAGGACTTCCTGACGGTGCGCCAGAGCGTGGCGCTCTTCCGGGGCCTGTACGAGCGCGGCCTCGAGGTCGATGAGGTGCTCGAGCTGTGCGCGCTCGAGAAGCTCGCCGGCCGCGACAACCGCAAGCTCTCCGGCGGCCAGCAACAGCGCCTGCTGCTCGCGATCGCGCTGGTGAACGATCCGCAGGTGCTGTTCCTCGATGAGCCCACCACCGGCCTCGACCCGCAGGCGCGGCGCAATTTCTGGGAGCTGGTCGAGTCGATCAAGGCGCGGCGCAAGACCATCATCCTCACGACCCACTACATGGAGGAGGCGCAGCTGCTCTGCGACGAGATCGCCATCATGGACCGCGGCCGGATCATCGCCCAGGGGCCGCCGGGACAACTGCTGCGCGAGCACTTCGCCGAGGTGCTCCTCGAGCTGCCGCGGCACGAGTTCCCGCAGGCCGCACGCGGCCTGTCGCTCAAGCTCATCGACGCGAGCGACCGCGTGGAGATCAGCACGCACGATCTCGACGACACGCTGCGCAAGCTCATCGAAGCGCGCGTGCCGTTGCGCAATCTGCGCATCCGCCCGGCGAACCTCGAGGATCTCTTCCTCGCGCTGACGGGCAAGGAGCTGCGCGCATGATGAAGCGGCTGCTCGCCGTCTGGCATGCGCGCAACCTCGAGTTCCTGCGCGACCGCCCGACGCTCCTTTTCACGCTGCTGCTGCCCGTCGGCGTCGTGATCGGCATGGGATTCATCTTCGGCGGGCCGCCGCGGCCGATCTTCACGGTGGGCGTGCTCGGCCCGGGGCTCGACACCGGCGCGAATCCCTTCCTGCACGAGCGCTACGTGCAGTCGGTGCCGATCAGCGATCAGGCCGAGGGGCTCCAGGAGGTGAGTCACCAGAAGATCGATCTGCTGCTCGATCCCGGCGACCCGCTGCGCTACTGGGTCAACACCGACTCCCCCAAAGGCTACATCGTCGAGAAGCTCCTCATCGCCGCCGCTCCCGGCGCGCGGCGCCAGCCGGTCACGGGCCAGGCGATCCCGTACGTCGACTGGCTCCTGCCCGGAATCCTCGGCATGAACATGATGTTCAGCTGCCTCTTCGGGGTGGGCTACGTGGTGCTGAGATACCGCAAGAGCGGGTTTCTGAAGCGATTGCACGCAACGCCGCTCACCGCATTCGAGTTCCTGACGGCGCAGGTGCTCTCGCGCCTGAGCCTCATCGTTTTCGTCACGGTGGTGCTCTACGCCGTCATCGCGGCCTTCATCCACTTCCACAGCGCCGGCAGCCTCGCCCTCCTCCTGCTGCTCACCGTCGTCGGCTCGCTGTCGATGATCGCGCTCGGCCTCACCATTGCCGCCCGGGTCGCCAGCGAGGAGGTGGTGGGCGGGTTGCTGAACCTGCTCACCTGGCCGATGATGCTGCTCTCCGGCGTCTGGTTCTCGATCTCGGGGGCGCCCCGGTGGGTGCAGTGGGTGGCGGACATCTTTCCCCTCACTCAGATCATCCAGGCGGCGCGCGCCGTGATGCTCGACGGCGCCGGCCTGCAACGAATCGCGCCCAACCTCATCTATCTTGCGGTGACGACGCTCGTGTTCCTCGCCTTTGGCGCGTGGTCGTTCCGCTGGAGAATCGATTGACACAATCCAAGCGCTTCTTCAGTGACAACACCGCCTCGGTCTGCCCGCAGATCCTGGAGGCGATCTGCGCCGCGAATCGCGACCTCGCAGTCGCTTATGGCGATGACCCCTGGACGCAGCGTCTGGACGAGGTGCTAGGGGAGCTCTTCGGGACGGAGGTGCGGGCCTTCGCGGTTGCGACCGGTACCGCGGCCAACTCGCTGGCGCTCGCGACCCTTACACCGCCCTACGGGGCGATCTATTGCCACCCGGAAGCGCATATCGCCGTCGATGAGTGCGGCGCGCCGGGATTCTTCTGCGGCGGGGCGCAGCTCGAGCGGATCGAGGGCGAGGACGGCAAGCTCACCGCCGCGGCGCTGGCCGCGATGCTGAATGAGCATCCGGTTTCCGTGCACACCGTGCAGCCGGCGGCGGTGTCGATCAGCCAGGCGACCGAGCTCGGCACGGCCTATCGCGCCGCCGAGGTTGCCGCCATCGGCGAGATCAGCCATGCGCACGGCCTGGCCCTCCACATGGATGGTGCGCGCTTTGCGAACGCGGTGACGTACCTGGGCTGCCATCCGGGAGATGTCACCTGGCGTGCGGGGGTCGACGTCCTCTACTTCGGCGCCACCAAGAGCGGTGCGCTCGCCGCCGAGGCGGTGGTGTTCTTCAACCGCAGGCTGGTACGGGACTTCGAGCTGCGGCGCAAGCGCGCCGGCCATCTGCTCTCGAAGTCGCGCTTCGTCTCCGCTCAGCTCCTGGCTTACGTCGAGTCGGGCGTCTGGCGCCGCAACGCCGAGCGAGCCAACGCGCTGGCCCGCAGCCTGGGCGAGGCGGCCGGCACGCGCCTGCTGCACCCCGTGGAGGCGAACGAGGTGTTCGTAAAGCTCGGCGTCGCGGGCAAAGCGTCCTTGCGGGACGCGGGCTTCGAATTCTACGATTGGGGCTCACCCGCCGCAGGCGTCGCGCGCCTGGTCGTGTCCTGGGATCAGGACGAGCGTCACGTGGAGGCGCTGCGCACGGCGTTGACCGCATTGTAGGAAGGAGACCGGGTGGGCGTAGGGCCCGGCGCTCACAGCTCTCTCAGCCCCTCCGTCACCGGCATGCGCGCGGCGCGCACGGCCGGGAAGAGCCCGCCCACGAAGCCGATGGCGAGCGCCCATTTCAGGCCCGCGGCGAGCAGCACCGGCGTCACCCGGAACTCGAACACCACCTCGCTGAAGTTCGCTCCCAGCGTCGAGGCCGTGTAGTGATCGAAGATGGCCCACGCCAGGGCCGCGCCGATCACCCCGCCCACGATTGCGAGCAGCAAGGTCTCGATCAGCACGGACACGACGACCGGGCCACCGCGAAAGCCCATCGCCCGCAACGTCGCAATCTCGCGCGTGCGCGTGGCCACCGCCGCATACATGGTGTTGAGCGCGCCGAACACGGCGCCGATCGCCATGATGACGCCCACCGTCGTGCCGACGACACGGATCAGCTTGGTGAGGTCTTGAGACTGCCGGCTGTAGTAATCGCGGGTGGTACTGGCATCGACCTTGAAACGCGGGTCGGCGGTCACCGCGGCCTTGAACGCATCGAACTGCGTCGGGCTTCTGAGGCGCACCGTGACGGAGGTGCGGCTGTCGCCGCGGCGGTAGGTCGATGCAACCACATCGGCGTCGGCCCAGAGCTCCGAGTCGTGCTCGTCGCCGGTCTCGAACTCGCCGACCACCTTGAAGGGCTGCCCGCCGATGTCCAGGGTCGTACCCAGCGCCGTGTGCGCAAATTCCTGCAGCGCGCGCTTGCCGACGATCATCTCGCGCAATCCCGGCGTGAAGCGCCGGCCGGCGATGATGTGCGCCTGCGGGCGCAGCGCCCAGGCCTCCTCGCCGATGCCGCGGACCTCGACGTTGGCGTCGAGCCCGGTGCTCTTCTTCGGCAGCGACGCCACGACCACGAGCTCGGGAGAGGCGATCGGCCGGCCCTGAGCGTCGTGCGCCACCTGCGGCTCGCCCCCGATGATGGTCGTCGCATCATGGTCCAGGACGGAATTCAACTCGGTCTGCGAGTTGGCGCGCAGCACGATGGCGGTACTGTCGTTGCCCGTCTGCGCGAGAGTCGCCTGAAATCCCTGCGCCATCGCAAAGAGGGCCACCAGCACGCCGACCACCCCGGCGATGCCGACCACCACGACCGAGGCCGCGCCGAGGCGCTGCGGCACGGTGGCGATGCCGACCCCGGTGACCGACCAGGCCTGGCGGCCGCTGCGTGTCGAGAAAAGCCACGCGGCGAGCGCGGCCGCCGCGATGGCCGCCGACCACCAGGGCAGCGCCACCAGCAGCGCCACGAATGCGGCGGCGGCGAGCAGGGTGAGCAGAGCCGAGCCGAGCTTGCGCATGCCGATACCCTCACCGTCCGGAGAGCGCATCGACGATGCGCAACCGCATGCCCCGCCGCGCGGGCAGCGCCCCGACCAGGAGTCCGATGAGGATCATGAGCGCGACGCCGTCGACCCAGGTGTGCGCGGTGACGGGCAGCATCGGGAAGAGCGGGCCCAGCCTGGTGCGAATGCCGCCCACCGCAGCTCCGGAGAGCAGCAGCCCGACGGCGCCGCCGAGCGTGAGCAGCAGTACCGACTCCGCGAGGACGAGCGCGAGAACGACGCGATTGGAGAAGCCGATGGTCTTGAGGATCGCGAGCTCGGGAATGCGCTCGCGCACCGCCTGTGCCATGGTGTTGCCGGTGAGGAGAATGAGCGTGAAGAACACCGCGCCCATGATCCCGCCCACGATCAGGCCGATGTTGGCGAACTGGCTCACCAACGAGGCCTGGAAGGCGGACTCGCTCTGGGTCTTGGTCTCGTGATCGGAGTTGGCCGACAGCGCATCGATCGCGCGCGCGACGCCGTCCGCGTCCTGCGGATTCGCCACCCGCTCGATGTACCAGCCCACCGTGCCGCCGCCGAACTGCGTGGCCTTGTCGAAGTAGTCCCAGTTGAAGAAGAGCGCGCCCTCCTGGCCCTTGAGGCTCGGGTCGTTCACGTGGTAGATGCCTACCAGGTCGAACGTCCAGGTGTTGGCGCCGCTGCTCTGCGGGAAGATCGTGGCCTGGACGGGTATCTCATCGCCCACCTTCCAGTGGTAGTGCTCGGCCAGGCTCTGCCCGACCACGGCGCCCGTGCGGGTCTGATGGAACGCCTGCAGCTCGGCCGCGGGCAGGACGAGCTCCGGATACAGGTCGAAGAAATTGGGCGCCACGGACTCGGCCACGAGCTGATTCCTGGGCTCCTGGTAGTAGCCGCCGAACCAGTTGGCATAGGTCACCGCCTTCACCCCCGGCACCGACTGGATCTGCATGAGCAGGCTCATCGGCAGCGTGACCACCAGGCTCTCCTTGGACATCGTGATGAGCCGGCTCGCGCCGGCGATGTTGTGTCCCGCGCTCGTGAACGCCGCGCGCACGGAATAGAGCAGCCCGAAGAGCAGGAAAGCGGCGATCACCGAGATGATGGTGAAGATCGTGCGGGTCTTGCGCCGGAAGAGCGCCGACCAGATGAGCGGCAGGTACTTCACGACGCCGCTTCCAGCGCCACGCCCGGCTCGACCAGCGTGCCCTTGTCTAGGTGCAGGGTATGGCTCGCGTACTCGGCCGCTTTCGGGTCGTGGGTCACCATCACTATCGTCTTGCCGTGGTCGCGATTGAGTTGCTGCAACAGCGTCAGGACGTCCACCGCCGACTGCCTGTCGAGATCGCCAGTCGGCTCGTCGCAGACGAGCAGCGTCGGGTCGGAGACGATCGCGCGCGCAATCGCGACACGCTGCTGCTGGCCTCCCGAGAGCTCACCCGGCTTGTGCGCGGCGCGATCGGCCAGCCCCACGAGCTCGAGCGCGACGCTCGCGTTCTTGCGGCGCTTGGCCGCCGGGAGCTTCGTGAGCAACAGCGGCAGCTCCACGTTCCTCTGGGCGGAGAGCATCGGCAGCAGGTTGTAGAACTGGAAGACGAAGCCGACGTGGGCGGCGCGCCAGCGGGCGAGATCCCCCTGTCCGAGCCGATCGATGCGCTTGCCGCCCACCGTGATGGTGCCCTCGGTCGGGGAGTCGAGGCCGCCGATCAGGTTGAGGAGCGTCGTCTTGCCCGAGCCGGACGGTCCCATGAGCGCGAGGAAATCGCCCGGCGCGATGTCGAGATTGGCGTGATGCAGCACCTCGACCTTCTGCCGGCCGCGCGTGTAGACCTTGCTCAGATTGCGGATCTCGACCAGCGGGCTCATGCGAATCCTCCCATTGTTGAAGCGCTGGATCCGGGCTCGGTACGAGAATCCGGCATTCAGGGCCGGATCCTCCAGTGCGATTCGTCATCTGCCGACGTGACAGTTGTCACGTCGCGTCACCCCTGATCCGACTTCACGGCGATGCGGCCGCCGTCGGCGAGGCGCGCGGGGGGCGATTGCACGACGGCCGTGCCGGTGGCGATGCCCTGCACCGCCCGCAGATCGCCCGCGCTCTGGCCGGGCGTGACGGATTGCTCGTGCGCCCTGTCCCCCTGGACCACGAACACGACGCTCTGACCATCGCGCTGCACGACCGCCGAAGCCGGCACCCACACGGTGCCCGGCGGCAGCGATTGCGCCGCCGCGCCCGCCTGCGCCGCCGTCTCCTGCAGAAACGACACCCGCACTCCCATGTCGGGCAGGATGCGCGGGTCGAGCTTCTCGAACGCCACGCGCACCTTCACGGTCGCCTTGCTCTTGTCGGCGGTCGGCACGATGGCGATCACGTGGGCCGGGATGTTCCAGTCCGGATAGGCATCGAGCACCGCCGCGGCGGGCTGCCCCGGCTGCACCCGATGGATGTAGGCCTCGTTGACATCGACGTCGACCTCGAGCGAGCTCATGTCGACGATGGTCGCCACGCCGGCGGCCTCAAAGGTGCCGCCGCCAAAAATGGGTGAGATGAAGTCGCCGACCTGTGCGGCTTTGTCGATCACCACCCCGGAGAATGGCGCCTCGACGACGGTGTAATCCTCCTGCACCTGCGCCGCCTGCACGCCGGCCTTCGCCGACTCGACCTGGCGCTGCTGCGTCCTGACTTGGGCAGCCGTCGTGACCGCCAGTGTCTGGGCGGTCTCGTAATCCTCTTCCGACACCAGATGCTGGCCGATGAGCGCCGCATCGCGCGCGAAATCGCGCCGGTACTGCGCCAGCTGCACCTGATACTGGCTCAACTGCGCCTGTGCGGCGGCCAACTGGGCTTTGGCCTGGTCCAGAGCGGCACGCTGGACGCTATCGTCCAATCGCGCCAGTACCTGCCCGCTGCGAACGTGCTGGCCCTCGTCGAAGTACACATGAGTCAGCTGACCCGCAATCTGCGAGGAGACCGTCGCCTCGCGCTCCGCGGTGACGTACCCGGTCGCTTGCAGGATCGCCGCCGGCTGGGCGGCCGCCGACGCCGCCACCGCCGTCGCCTCACTCACCTCGATCGCGCTGTTGCGGGTAATGAGAAGGGCCGCCGCGGCGGCGATCGCGGCCGCGACGACTACCCCGATCAGCCACCATTTGCCGTGGCTCCCGGTCGTCTCCTCGCGCTCGGAACGATCGATCCGCAGCTGCTGCAGCAGCTGACTCTTGTCGGAATCGGCACTCATGGATCTCTTTGTTATCCCGAGACGATCTGCGCCATCAGACTCCGCGCCTGCGCGAAGTCGGGCGCGACGAGCAGCGCACGCTCGAGCACATTGCGCGCGGCGAGGGTTTGACCACGCGTGAGATAGTCCTGCGCCAGGTCGGTGAAGGCATCCGCCGCGCCCCAGCCCGGCAGCCCGCGCGGACCACTCTGCCGCTCGAATGCCGTCACCGCGCGCTGCAGCAACACGAACGCCTGCCCCGTGTCGCCGCCAAAGAGACGCGGGCGATCCCGGGCGGCGAGGGAGCCGAGCAGGAGCACACGCGGGTTGTCCGGGGCCAGCTCGAGCGCCTTGTCGATGCGGGCGCGGCTGCGGGGCGCCGCCAGCGGCGCGCGCCAGGGATCCATGCGGCTCTGCAGGGCGAGACAGGCGGATTGCAGCGCCAGCGCCTCCGCGGACCCGGGGTCGGCGACGAGCGCGCGATTGAGGCGGTCGATGCACTGCTGCATGAAGGGCCACGCCCGCGCTTCGTCATTCCTTGCCAGCAGCGCCAGACGGTAGGCGAGCAGCGCGCCGTAATAACTTTGCCACTCCCCGCCGCCCGTGTCCGCGGCGGCCGCACCGTCATCCGCCGGGAGGGTGGCGGCCAAAGCCCGCAGGCCGGCTACATTCTGCCGGAAGTAACCGCTCTCGATCCGGCGCTCGAGCTGCATCCAACGAGCGCTCACGGGCGCCGCGCTCGCGGGCGCGGCGATCGCCGGCGCGGCGGCCAGCAAACCCAGGAGCAAGACCCCTCGCAGCCGCATCGCCGGCCGCAAGCCGCCCTCTCCAGTAGAATGCGCGCGCACCATGGCCGAGAACGATATCACAGACCCCGCTCCAGCCGCCCGGCCGCCGCTGATCGACATCGGCATCAACCTGGCGCACGACAGCTACGATGCCGACCGCGATGCGGTGATTGCGCGCGCCGCGGCGGCGGGCGTCGTGCAACTGGTCGTCACGGGCTCCTCCGCCGCGAGCTCGCGCACGGCGATCTCGCTCTCCCGCCAACATCCGCACAGACTCTTCGCCACCGCCGGCGTGCATCCCCATCACGCGGCGGACCTCACTCCCGACGTCCTGGCGGAGCTGCGCGAGCTCACGCTCGAGCCGCAGGCCGTGGCGGTCGGCGAGTGCGGCCTCGACTACTACCGCGACTACTCGCCGCGCGCCGCCCAACGGGACGCTTTCCATCGCCAGCTCGAGCTCGCGGCCCGATGCGGCAAGCCCGTGTTCCTGCACCAGCGTGACGCTCACGATGACTTCATCGCCGTCCTGCGGGAGCACTGGCCGGCACTCGCGGGCGGCGTGGCGCACTGCTTCACCGGCGGCGCCCGGGAGCTCGAGTGTTATCTCGAGCTCGGACTTGCGATCGGCATCACCGGTTGGATCTGCGACGAGCGGCGCGGGGCCCATCTTCTCGAGCTCGTGCGGCGCATCCCGGCCGACCGGCTGCTCCTCGAGACGGACGGCCCGTACCTCCTGCCGCGGGACCTTGGCGCCAAGCCTTCCTCGCGCCGCAACGAGCCGGTGTATCTTCCGCACATCGCCGCCGTCGTCGCCCGCGCGCGCGGCGAGCCGGTCGAAGCGCTCGCCCGGGCCAGCACGGAGGCCACGCGGCGGCTCTTTCGCATACCTGAAATAGACTCTAGAAATATATTTTAAGATATTGAATAATCAGGAGAATAAAATGGACCTCGAGCAACTGCGTGCCGCTATCGCCGCCACCTGGCGCAGCTCCATTGTCGAGTGCCTCACCGCTTACGTGCGCATTCCGAACAAGTCGCCCATGTTCGATCCTGCATGGGAGGCCAACGGCCACATGGAAGCCGCAGTGCGGCTCATGGCCGATTGGTGCCGCACCCAGTCCGTGCCCGGCATGCGCGTGGCGGTCCACAGGATCCCCGGCCGCACGCCCGTGCTGCTGGTGGACGTTCCCGGCGAGCTTCCGGGCTCCGTTCTCCTCTACGGCCACCTCGACAAGCAGCCGGAATTCACCGGCTGGCTGCCCGGCCTCGGCCCCTGGGAGCCGGTGCTGCGCGACGGGAAGCTCTATGGTCGTGGCGCGGCGGACGATGGCTACGCCGTCTTCAGCTCA
>JASHVV010000286.1 GCA_030044385.1 Gammaproteobacteria bacterium | reverse complement strand
AGCGACGGCGGGACGGCGCAGCGCCCCGTTGCCGGTGAGGGGGAGCGTGCGGACGGCAATCCAGGCCAGCAACGCCAATGCGGGCAGCGAGAGGATGCTGCCCTCCGGACCGGTGGTACCGCCGCTCAGCCATGCCGGTCCAGTTGGCGCGCTCGTGAGCCGTTGTCCGGTGGCGGGCAGGCCGCTGGTGGCGCAGCCGAACACGAACGTCTGTGTCCAGTTCCACGCGGCATGCGCGCCGAGCGCCCACCAGAGCGATCCGGTACGCCACACCGCCAGACAGAAGACCAGCCCGACGCCCACGACCTGCGCGATGCCGATGACGGTCTCGTCCGGGTTGCCAAGATGAGCCAGTCCGAACCAGAGCGACATCACGACGGCGGCGCGGGCGGGATTGCCGGCGCGGGCCAACCGGAAGAACGGGTAGCCGCGGAAGAGCAGCTCCTCCACGAGTGCGGCGGGCACGAACATCGCGGCCCATAGCAGCCCCGAGCCGAGCAGCGGCCCCGCTCCGCTCCTGGGGGCCGTGATCCGGACGGCATGGGTGAGCGCCAGGATACCCACCAGAGCTGACATGAGGAGGACGCCCCAGAATGCACCCTGTCCGAAGAGAATCGCGGCACGCCGCCCCCGCAACCCGTAGTCCAGCCAGGATCGGTGCTCGATCCTGGCCATCACCGCGGTGGCGAGCAGCAAACCGCAGCACTCCGCCACGACCAGTGCCGCCCGGATTCCCGGCATGAGCTGCGAGCGCAGGGCGCTCATGTCCGCCGGCGTGACATGCGCCAGCAGGTACACGATCCCGAACAGGACGGCCGCGATCGCTATCGCGATGATCAGGAACAGCAGCACCGCCCAGCCGCGGCGCAGCCCGTCAGGTCCCCACCAGATGCCGCTGCCCGCTCTCAATCAGGCCCGCTTGTGCTGCTCGTCCCAGCGCCGCACCACCGCCATCGTGTTGGCGACGTGGTCGGCCGGGTCGAGGTTGGTATAGGAGTAGAGGATCTTGCCGTCCGGCGCGATGACGTATGACGTACGGTTGGCGTACGCGGCATGCTTGGCGAGCACGGCGTCATATTCCTTCATGATGTTGCCGTCGGCGTCGGAGGCGACGGGAAACTTCTTGCGGCACTCGCTGACGGAGAAGCGCTGGAGCTTCGCGATGGGGTCGTGCGAGACACCGATCACGGTGGCGCCCAGGGCCTGGAACCGCGGCATCGCGTCGGCGAAGTCGTGGGCTTCGATGGTGCATCCCTTGGTGAAGGCGGCGGGATAGAAGTACAGCACCACGGGACCTTTCTTCAGCGCGGCGGCCAGGGAGAAGGTGTAGGTGTTGCCTCCGAGGGAGGCTTCGGCCGTGAAGTCCGGCGCCGTGGCGCCGTTCGGCAGCGCGGCATGGGCGCCCGGGGCGGCAAGGAGGAGGGCAGTCAGCGCGGAAGCGAAAGAGGCTCGCATGGATCGACTCCTGTTCTGGTGCATACATGGGGAAGGGTGAGTGGACTCTGCATCGAGTCCTCGAGCTGTCCGAGCGCCTGCTGCGCGCGCACCAGCGCGTCGAGCCGGCTCTGTGCGCCGGCCTCGTCGGCCAGGCGGGCGTCCGCAAGGTCGAGCGGCTGCAGCTCGCCCGCTGCGACCTGCGCCTCGACGGACCTGAGCTGGCGCCCGAGGTTGCGCAGCAGGGAGTCGGCTGTCACGAGCTGCGCGCGGCCCGAGTCATAGGCGGCAAGCGCACTGTCGATCCCGGCGATGGCGTCCGCCTGCACCGTCAGGAAGTGAGCGGCGGCGAGCGCGCGTCGCGCCCTGGCCTCGGCGATCGGGCCCTGGTTGTGGTTGCGCACGGGCAGAGGCAGCGAGAGCCCGAGCTCCCATTCCCGGTCGCCGGCGAGCTGCGGATTCCAGGCAAAGCCGGGTCCGAGACTGATATCCGGCCACTGGCGCGCGATCTGCAGCTGCAGCGCCGACTGGCTGGCCGCGTAACGCTCGAGGGCCGCCCGGACATCGGCGCGGTCGAGCAGGGCGCGTTGCCGCACCTGCGGGCGGGTGAGCGCCAGGGGAAAGGCCTGTAAATCGGCGAACGAGAAGCGCGCGCCATCGAGGGCGCGCAGCGGCACTCCGAGTGCGGCGGCGAGGGCGATGCGCGCTTGCCGCAAACGGGCCGCGGCGGCCTGCCGCGCGAGTGTCGCCCGATCCAACGCAATCCGGGCCTGCGCCACTTCGTAACTCGACACACTCCCCGCCCTGAGCTGGCCTTCGAGCAGGCGCAGGACGCTCCGCCGCGTCGACTCTTCCCGATCGAGAAGCGACTCGGACCGGTGCGCCGCATAGAGGTCGAGGAGCGCGGCTCGCAGCCGGCTGCGCACCTGCCAGGCCGTGCCGACCAGATCCCAGCGTGCCGCCGCGGCGAGATGCCGTGCCGCCGCGAGACGGTAGCCGCGCTTGCCTGCGGTCTCGATGGGCCACTCGAACGACAGCGGCACGATCCACGGATGCACCGCGCCGGGAACGCCGGCATCGTAGGCCGGCGCGATGGAGATCGATGGGTTGGGCCGCTCCCCAGCGCTGATCCGCGCGGCTTGCGCGGCGAGGAGTCGCGCGCGCGCTTCGGCCAGTGCCGGCTGGTAATAGAACGCCGTCAGCGTCAACGCCTTCAGGCTCCACGCCGCGCCTGGCGATGGCGCGGCGAGGTGATTGGCCGCCAGAAAGGCGCGCAGCCCTGGCGTCTCGAGCGAGCGCGATTCGAAGCCTTCGACGCCGGCCCCCGCGGACAGGGGCTGCGGCTGAAAGTGGGCGCAGGCGGCGAGCTGACTGGCACAAACCAGGAACACCCAGCCGCAGGCAGCCTGCGCAGTGTGCCAGCCACGTGACACAGCCAACTTCGACCCGACGGCTGATCTCGCCCGGATGAGCATGCGGGAACTATACTGGAATAAGCTTGGGGGATGTCGAGCCGGGCAGTCGTTCGCGAATCGAGCACCGGAGTCCGCCGATGACGCCGCTGAAGTATCTGCTGTTGCCGGCCTGTGCCCTGCTGCTGCTGTCCGGCCCGCTGCACGCCACTGACGACGACGATACGCCCGCGCCGGCCGGCCAGAGCAACCCGTTGCCGACGCTCAGCGCCGCACAGCAGCGCGCGGTCGGGATCGTCATTGCGGCAGCGCCGGCCGTGAAGCTGCCGCAGCGCACCGCGGCCTACGGCCGGGTGCTCGACCCGTCGCAGCTCGTTGCCGATGCGGGCCGGCTCGATTCCTCGCGGGCCGCCGCCCATGCGGCCGCGGCGGAGACCGCGCGCCTGAAGGGGTTGTATCGGGGCGCGGACGCGTCGCTGAAGGCGTTGCAGGTGGCGGAGGCGGCCCTGACCGAGGCGCAGGTCAGCGTGCGCGAGGCGCAGACCGATTTCCTGCTGCGCTGGGGACCGCTCGCGCAGCTCGGCGATGCGCAGCGGGCCAGACTGGTCGAGCAGCTCGCCTCCGGCCGCCAACTGCTGCTGCGCGCGGAGCTGCCGGGTCGCCACAGCCTGGGTGCGATGCCGGAGCACGCGCTGGTCGACGTCGACGGTGTCCAGGTTCCGGCGCGCGTGCTTGGGCCGCTGCCGCAGGCGGCGGCACAGATGCAGAGCGTCGGGCTGCTGCTGCAGATCACGCATCCGCCAGCCGGCCTCGGACCGGGCGCGCAGCTTCCCGTGACGCTCGAAGGCAACCACCGCGGCGGCAGCGTGGTGCCGGCCGGAGCCCTGCTCTACGGAGAGCAGGGTGCCTACGTCTACCACGTGCTGCCCGACAAGACGAAGGACGGCGAGACGCAATTCGCGCCGCTGCCGGTGACCGTGCTGCAGCCGGTCGGCCACGGCTGGCTGGTGACCGGGCTCAAGATCGATGACCGCATCGTCGTCCACGGCGCCGGCGTGCTGTGGTCGCTGCAGGGGCTGGGCAACATCTCCGAGGAAGACGAGGACTGATGCTCAGCGCCATCGTCCGCGCCTCGCTGGCGCACCCGCGAATCGTCACCGCGCTGTCC
>JASHVV010000035.1 GCA_030044385.1 Gammaproteobacteria bacterium | reverse complement strand
GATGAGTCGGCGCGCATCCTGCGCGCCAATCCCTACTTCTACGACGCCTCGATCCGGCCCGTCGCCTATCACGACGGCAAGGTCGACGTCCTCGTGGTGACCCACGACGTCTGGACTCTCAATCCGGGATTCGACTTCTCGCGCAGCGGCGGCACGAGCACGTCCGGCGTCACGGTGGAGGATAACAACACTCTCGGCACCGGCACCGACGTCAAGCTGGAGCATACCAACTCGGTCGACCGCACGGAATCCGACGTCGAGGTGGACAACCCCCACACGCTCGGCACCTGGTTCACCACGGACATCGCCTATGGGAGCATGAGCGACGGCGTTACGCGGCAATTCACTCTCGACCGGCCCTTCTACTCGCTCGAGACGCGCCACGCCGGCGGCATCACGCTCAACGACACCACGGAGGACGACTCGCTCTATGACCTTGGGCAGGAGGTCGACAAGTTCGCCGACCATACCCGTTTCTTCCAGGCCTACGGCGGCTTCTCGCAGGGACTCGTGGACGGCTGGACCCGCCGCTACAGCGCCGGGCTCACCTATGACGAGCACGACTTCTCCGACTCGAGTCTCTGGACCGGGCCGACGCTCCTGCCGCAAAACCGCCGGTTCGTGTATCCCTGGCTGCGCCTGGACCTGGTGCAGGACCAGTGGGTCAAGATGCACAACCATGACCAGATCGGCCGCACCGAGGATTTCGACATGGGCGCCTACGCCACGGCGCAGGTGGGGTGGGCCGACACGGCGTTCGGCTCCCTCCAGGACGCGCTGCCGGTGATGCTTGCCGCGGGCGACGGCTATGCGCTCGCGCGCGGCAATACCCTCCTCGTCTCCAGCGTCTTTACCGGCAGGGTCGAGAAGGGCACGCTCGAGAACGGCGTGCTGAGCAGCGCCATGCGGTTCTACGACCAGCAATCGGGATACTGGCCATTCAGCGCCAAAGGCGACTGGCTCTTCTTCTCGACGCTGCAGGCGTCGGCGGGCAAGCGGCTCGACCTCGAGGACCAGATTCTCCTGGGCGGCGACAACGGCCTCAGGGGCTATCCCCTGCGCTACCAGGACGGCACTTCGCGCGCCCTCCTCTCATTCGAGGAGCGCTATTTCAGCAACTGGTACCCGTTCCGCCTGTTCCGCGTCGGCGCGGCCGTGTTCTTCGACATGGGCCGCACTTGGGGTCCCGCGCCGCTCGCGCAGCCGAGTCTCGGGATGCTCGAGGACGCCGGCTTCGGCCTGCGCTTCGGCAACGCCCGCACCGGGCTGGGCAACGTCATCCACGTCGATCTGGCCTTCCCCTTCAACTCCGGCCCGACCAACATCCGGCACGTGCAGTTCCTGGTGCAGACCGAGCAGGAGTTTTAGGCATTTTTTTTGGCCACCTGCGGCGGCGGGGCACCTCCCTGTGCCTGTCGGCATGGTCACTTGCGCTTGGGTGGCAGCCCTGGGGGCGTCAGCAAAGTGCCGTCCGGAAGCCGGATGCCGCTGCCGCCAGGCGGCGGAGCCGGCGATCGGCCGGGAGGGGCCTTGGAAGCCTCCGATGCGACAGGCTTCGGCCCAGCCGCCGCGCCCGCAGCGGCGGCACTGCCTGCCGGCAGCGGTGCCGGCGCAGGCATCCGCTGCACCGGCTGGTCGCTCTGCGACTCGCCTTCCGGGGCATGCGGCGGCAGCACCTCCACCGACAGCGTGAAGGTGCGCTTTTCCGCACCCTGCAGCGCGCCCACGTTGACCACCTGGCGGTCGACCTCCTCGCCGCGATCGTTGCGGATCGAGATGGTGACGAAGTATTCCCACGCCTCCTCGACCGGCGGGTGGCGGATGATCCCCTCCACCTTGAGCGCCGAGGTCGCCGCCACCTGACGCTTCGCCGCTTCCGAATCGAAGCGCAGGTGGTGCATGCAGCCCGGGCAGATGCTCAGGCTTTCGAGGATGACTGCCTTGCAATGCGGGCAGGTGCGCGTCTTGCCCGTCGGGGACGGGCGAGAAGCGACGTTCATCAGCTACCGAATCCAGCCTTGGAGCGGGTCTCGCCTTCCCAGCCGAACTCGACCTGGCCGCGCATGCGCGAGCCGGCGGCCACGGTGAGGGATCCGGCCTTGACATCGCCGCTGATCACGCCGCCCTCGAGCAACTCCACGCGCTTGGCGTTCTCGATGTTGCCGATGAGCTCGCCGCCGACCACGACCACGCTGGCCTTCACCAGGCCTTCGAGATGCGCGCCGGTATCGAGGGTCACGTTGCCATCGACCTGGACGTCACCCTTGAAGCGGCCCGCGATGCGCACGTGGCCAGAGCCTATGATCTTGCCCTCGATGGTCAGGTCCGAGGCAATGACGGATTCTTTCATATCGAGGCGCTGCTCTTTGGCGGGACGGCGGGAGGTTTCCGGGGAGAGAGGGGCGACGTTGCTCTTCTCCGGCGGCACGGCCGGCGACGGCGCGGCGCCGAAGCCCGGCGAGGCTCCTGCCGGAGGGGTTGCGGTTCCAGTGTTCGTGTCTTTCCAAAGCGCCATGAATGGCCCCCGATCGAGTG
>JASHVV010000285.1 GCA_030044385.1 Gammaproteobacteria bacterium | reverse complement strand
GCGTTCATCTGGTAGCCCAGCGACTTGGCGAGCGGGTCGCTCTCGGACAGATGCGGGAGGCTCTCGCCCGCGGCCCGCGCGGAGGGCGACTTGAACCCCACCAGAGCGGCGGATGCCGCCACGGCGGCAGTTGCCAGGAAAGAGCGGCGCGAGGGATCCGGATTGTTCTTGGGCTGGGACACAAGCACCTCCGCATTGTTTTGGCAGAACACGCAGTATCCGCGATACCGGCCCCTATCGTCCACCAGGGGTCCACCGGCGGCCCGAGGGGCTTGGCCGCCTGTGCCTTCAGCGGGTCCGAAGCTTGCTTCGGCGCGGCATACCTATGGCCAAGGTCACCGCCTTCACGGCACGGGCGACAGCGAGGTGAGGCGTGAGGCTTGAGAGTCAGTGCTGGCCGCGCAGCGCGAAGCCCATTTTGATCTCGGTCGGGAGCAACTTCACCATCAGATGGACGAGCAGCGGGATGAGCACGAGATCGTCGATCACGCCCACGATCGGCAGGGCGAAGTTCACCGGATCGAGCGCGTAGAGCCCGACCACCACCACGGCGGGCCAGAGCCAGATCGGCCGGCGCGGATGTCGCAGGGCGAACCAAAGCAAGCGCCCGTCGACCGCGACCAGACGCCAGAGCCTCAGCAATCGAATCATGGCGGGTCTCCTCCCGCGTGCGGATGACCGGATGATGTGGCGGCAGGAACCGGGGAATCAAGTTCGGCGTATGCTTGGCGCTTCCCGATCACTTCCGTCATTTCCTCCGAGGGGGTTCCAGCCATGCTCGCGCGACGACCGATATCGGTACTGGCGGCTCTGATAGCGTTCTCCACGGCGGGCCCGGCCATGGCCGGCAGCCTCCCCGCGGCGGCGCAGAAGAAGGCGCCTCCGGTCGTGTTGACCGCGCCGGCGTGGCAGTCCGGGGCCTATTGGACCAATGTCGATCAGCAGCTGCTGGTGGATTTCGGCAACCTGGCGCGCTATCGCACCGCGGATCGACAGCTCGGGCCGCCTGCCGCAGGCGCCCGCCGGGTCGTCTTCGACGGCGATTCGATCACCGAGGGCTGGAAGCTGGAAAGCTCCTTCCCCGGCAAGCCCTATGTCAACCGCGGCATCAGCGGACAGACTTCGTCGCAGATTCTGCTGCGCTTCCGCCAGGACGTCATCGATCTTCATCCCATGGTGGTGCTGATCCTGGCCGGTACCAACGACCTGGCCGGGAACACCGGACCCGCGTCATTGACGCAGATCGAGGGCAACCTCGCATCGATGGCGCAGCTGGCCAGGGCCAACGGCATCGCCGTCGTCCTGTGCTCGTTGCTGCCCACGGTGCATTACTGGTGGCATCCGCAGGTGCCCAATCCCGCGCACCGCATCGCGGCGGTCAACCGATGGCTGCGGGCTTACGCGGCGAGAGAGCACTACGTCTACGTGAATTACTACGCTGCCCTGAAGGATGCCTCAGGGGCTCTCAGGCATGATCTCAGCCCCGACGGCGTGCATCCTTCGCCGGCCGGCTATGCCGTCATGGCTCCCTTGGCGCAGGCGGGTATCGACGAAGCCTCGCGACAGCGTTAGGCCGGCGGTGAATCCGGTACCGCGTCCTGCGCTGAGCGCGTCATTGCGCCATGTCGGGCTGGAACGCCGGATCGCCGAATCGCCACAGGAGGAACGACAGCTCGTCATCGAGCTCCTGGTCCTCCTGCCCCTTCGTCGAGCCAATGCCATGACCCGACTCGTAGCTGACGCGTAGCAGGATGGGATTGCCGCCACGAGTCGCCGCCTGCAGCCGCGCCGTCATCTTCGCCATCTCCCAGGGGTCGACCCTCGGGTCGTTGGCGCCAGTCTCGAGCAGCACCGCCGGATAGTGGACGCCGTCGCGCACGTGGACGTACGGGCTCATGGCGTAAAGACCATGGAATCCGTCCCGCGTGGTGACCGAGCCGAATTCCACGATGTTGGGCGGCCCGTTCGCTTCGAGCTCGGCCCGCAAGGTATCGGACAGTCCGTGCCAGTCGATGGCGGCGGCGAACAGGTCGGGACGCATCTCGATGGCCCTGCCGATCGTGATGCCGCCCGCCGAGCCGCCCGTGCCAGCGAGATAGCTCGGTGAGGTATAGCCGCGATCGACCAGGTACTGCCCGCAAGCGATGAAGTCGTAGACGGTGTTGAGCTTGGTCAGTTTCTGGCCGGCCTCGTGCCAGGCCTCTCCATACCAGCCGCCGCCGCGCACGTGGGCAATGGCGAGGATGCCACCGCGCCGGAGCCAGGGCACATACCGGCCGACGAACCCAGGCGAGATCGTGAGGCCGTAACTGCCGTAGCCGACCAGCAAGGTCGGATTGCGCCCGTCGAGCCGGGTGCCGGACCTCATGATGATCGAGAGCGGCACGAGCGTGCCGTCGTAGCTCGCAGCCTGTACCTCGAGGGACTCGAGCCCCCGCGTATCGGTGGTCGACGGCGGTTGGATGCCCGTCCTGGCGAGGCGGTCCGTCCCGGGATCGTAGGCGTAGATCGCGGGCGGCTCGACCCAGGACGAGAGAGAGAACAGGGCGCCTGGAAGCTGCGGGTCGGTATCGGGCCCGGTGGCGGTGCCGGGGAATGGCAGCGCTACCTGCCCGGTGCCGCCCCCGCGATACGGCAGCCGCTCGATCCGGCTCATGCCGTCGACGGTAGTGAGCACGTAGAGCGCATCGGCCGCAACACCGAACGACTTGATCACCGCCTGGCTCTGAGGCACCACGACCGTGGCGTGCTTCAGGTCCGGTGCGCCGACATCGGTGCTGATGATCTTGAAGCGCGGCGCATCCCGATACGTGAGGAGATAGATCCGGTTTCCGCGCGCCTCGAATCCGCTGACATGGTCGGACTTGCCCAGGAGCTTCCTCCATACGGGCTTACCCGCCATGACAGCGTTTACGGGTGAGGCGTAGATAGCGTCGATGACGGTGTCGTCTTCGTTCTCGGTCAGAACGCCAAAGGCGTAGGGCGAGTCCGGCGCCGTGACGACGCGGGCGTCCTGATTGAGACCTACGTGCACGGCAGGCGTCACCCCATAGCCAAAGAGCGGCGTATCGTCCTCGCCCCGTGGGCGCTCACCCAGTCGATGCAGGAACACCCGGCTCTTCTGGAAGAACGCCGACGCCGGATCGGCCTTGGTGAGCTTCTGCAGGCGGTAGTAGGCGAAGGAGCGGCCATCCGGCAGCCACCAGACGGGCTGGAAGCCGTCGTTGTCGCCGTCGACTCGAGTGATCGCCACCTGCATATCCCTGCCGCTCGCAGTCTCGATAACGCGCAGCGTCGCGGCTTCCGATCCGCCCAGAGATACGCCATAGGCCACATACCGGCCGTCGTCCGAGGGCTGGAAGAAGTTCACCGCGGCGGGAATGCCGGGTTTGCCGAAGCGGTCCGGGTCGATCAGCAGCCGGGTGGCACCCGTCTTCGCCGCCCGCACATAAACCTTGGCGGTATCCTGACCGGCACCCGTCTGCAGATAGAACTCATCGCCGCCCGCGCGGATCACCTCGCCCGTCCGGGCCGTCGAGTTACTGGCGCGCTCGATCTCACCCAGCAGCTTCGCATGGCCCGGCATCGATCCCAGCACGGACCGCGTATAGTCATTCTGCGTCTTCATCCATACGGCCAGCGGCTGGCTGCCCGGCTTTTCCATCCACTGGTAATCGTCGACCACGGTCGTTCCCCAGTAGGTATTGGTGGCCGGATGAACGGGCGCCGCCGGCGGCGCCAGCGCGCCGGCGATCGCCAGCGCGGGCAACAGAGCGGCGACGAAGGATGACAGTCGAGCGCAACGCATCACGATCATTCCTTGCGGCAGCCGGCCCTGAAAACGATGGCGAATCATGACACAACCGTCCACTAACCGGATACGGCCGGAGCCGTCTTGGCGCCCTCTATGAACGCAAAGACGGCCAGGCCGAATGCCACGTGGGGGTCGAGAAGCTGCGAGCAATTCTTGATGAGCACCGCAGTAGCAACGGCCGCTGACTCGGCCGCTTCGGCATCGCTCAGCCCACACTGGTCCCGAATCGCCGCGAACCGCGTCTCCAGAGCCTCCTGGGTTTGCAGAAATGATTCCTTCTGGCCCCGCGTCGTAGCCTGGACGGCCGCCAGCCTGGAGGTATCGAGCTGCACGCCAAGCCCTTGAAGCACTCCGGCCAGGATCTGAACGAGTCGCGGTCCCTGCTGATTCGCCTGCTCGGAAAGCACCACGGAGCCGGGCTTGATTCCGGTCAGGGGAAGGCCAAAGGAGCGAAACAGGAACGAGCCCGCCATGCGCGCAACGGAGCCTATGACCGTCTCGGCAGGGAAGGTCCCTCCCTCGTCGAAGGCCTGCATGGCCGTGGTGCCGAACTCGGTCGCCGCCTGGATCTGCGCTGGGCTGAGTGATGACACGTCAGTGCCCTTCGGTGTGGGTAGCGGGCAGCAGCGGTAGGCTGACGTGCGACGGTTGCGCCGCGTCGTGATAGACGGTATTTCGCGCTATCACTCTGTGTGTCTCAAAGCCCAAACGCTCCCCTGTGATGCGCGCCCGAACCGCATCGGGAGGCTCCGCCCCCGGAATGATCGGCCAGGGAGTTTTGCCGTAAGGGGTGCGCGCGAAGAGGGTGGGGAACCTTCCGGGCAGGATCTGTCCGTCCCGCGCGGGCAGATAAACGTCGGTGGCCAGTCTGACGCCATCACGCATCGGTACCATGACATTTCGCTCGATCATCTATACCTCATCCTGCCGGCAGGGATCTTGCCGGAGGGGCAGATCGTATGCTATCCGTAAACTTGGTCGTGCTCGAGTTACGAGGACATGCCATTCCGGAGCCTGTTTTTGCAGCAACATCTGGCCGCGGGCCTCGCCACGATCGCCGCCGTTGCGCTCGCTCCCGCCGTTGGCGGCGCAGCGCCCCAGGCTGCCGCCACGCTCGTCTGCACCAATCCGGCGAGCCACGTGAGCTGGCGGATCCACATCGATTTTCAAAGAGGCACGGTGGACTCCAATCCGGCGCGCATCAGCGCAGCCGAGATCTCGTGGCACGACCGGACGGACGGCGGGAATTACACCCTCGACCGTGAATCCGGAGCGCTCACCGTTGTCGTCGCCTCCAGCACCGGCGGCTACTTTCTCCACGACCGTTGCGAGCCGGATCGGTTGCAGCCCAGGTCCTGAAAGCCGCCCCGCGCCGCCGGCGTTGCGTTCGAGACGGTAAGCAGCGGCAGAGGAGCGTTCGAAGTGCTTGAGCGCGCGTCGGGCATCAAGGCGAGCGTCGGATTCTTCTCGGCGCTCGGGCCGCGCAGCGGCAACGACGATTTCGCGGGCGCCGTATTCGGGGCGCAGCTGCCCGAGCCGCGCAGCGACGTCGTCGCGGCCATTGCCGATGGAATCGGCAGCGCCAAGGGAGGCCGCATCGCCGCCGAAACCGCGGTTCGCGGTTTCCTCGACGGCATGTGCGAGCTGCCCGAGACCACCGAGGTCCGGCGGTCGGCGGCCAGGGTACTGAATGCGCTCAATGCCTGGATGCATTCCCAAGGGCAGCGGGACCCCAAGCTGGCGGGAATGGGGTGCACCTTCACGGCCCTGGTATTGCGCGGCCGCATCGCGCACGTGCTGCACGTCGGCGACACCCGTGCCTACCGGCTCTCCGGCAACCGCTTGAGCTGTTTGACCAGCGATCACGTGCGGGTGGACGGAGAGGGCCGGCCGAGCCTCCTTTACCGGGCGCTGGGTGTGGAGCCGGAGGTGCGCCTGGAGTACTTCGCGCAGCCGATGGCCCGACACGACCGCTTCCTCTTGTGCAGCGACGGTGTGCACGGCTGGCTGACGGACGAGAGCATCGCCGACATTCTGCGCGATCGCTCCGCGCCTGCGGATAGCGCCAGAGCCCTGGTCACAGCCGCCCTCGAGTCGGGCGGTGCCGACAATTCTACGGCTCTGGTGCTGGACGTGTCCGAGCTCCCGACCGCCGTGTCCGCCGACATCGAGGGCGCAATCCTGCAGCTGCCGATCGTCCCGGCGCCGATGGGCGGCGAGACGATAGACGGTTTCGTGCTCAAAGCCCTGTTGTCGGAGGGCCGATACACGCGCCTCTTCGCGGCCGTGGACGAGATCGAAGGCGGCGACGTAGCGCTCAAATTCCCGAAGCCCAGGGTGGCCGAGGTGGATGCCTACAAGCGGGCATTCGTGCGCGAAGCCTGGGTGGGGACGCGCGTGGACAGCCCCTGGCTCGGTCGTGTCATCGAGCTGCCCTATGGGAGGCAGAGCTGCCTCTATACGGTCATGCCGCTCTATCAGGGCGAGCTTCTCGAGACGCGCATCGCTCGCCGGCCGTCGCTGGGTCTGGAGGAGGGCCGCCAGATTGCGATCCGGTTGGCCCGGGCCGCGGCGGCCCTGCACCGCAACGGCATCATTCATCGCGACATCAAGCCCGACAACGTGATTCTCGAAGGCGAGGGCGCACTCAAGCTCATCGATCTCGGGGTCGTGCGCGTTCCGGGGCTGGAGGACTTCGCGCCCGAGGAGATTCCCGGTACCCGCGCCTACCTGGCGCCGGAGATGCTCGCCGGCGAGCCCGGGAACGAGGCCACCGACATTTTTGCTCTCGGCGTCACCATGTTTCGCGCCTTCACCGGCGCGTTCCCCTATGGCAACACCGATGCCACCAGCCCGCCGGGCCGGACCCGGCCGCAGGAGCTGTGCCTGTTGCGGCCGGATCTGCCCTCGTGGCTCCAGGACACGCTGTCACGAGCCATCGCAATCGATCCCGCGCAACGCTTTCGCGACATGAGCGAGTTTGCGCTGGAGATGGAGTCAGGGCCTGCACGCAGCCCGGTCACGGTCCGCCGGCCGCAGACGCTCTACGAGCGCGCGCCGCTTCTCTTCTGGAAGTGTCTGGCGGGCTTGCTTGCCTTGGCGCTCGTTCTTTCGCTGATGCGGCGTTGAGTGTCTCTTCGCAGGCGCCGGCGTCACGCGGCGAATTCGCGCCGATTCGCGGCGCTGCGGCGCGCTTCGGCTGCCGCATGCGCCAGTGCCTCATGCACTCCCGGCATCCGTAGAGCTCGGGCGCGCTTCATCCAGCGCCAGATACGGTATCGCTGCTGCTGGCTTCGCGCATGAGTGCTCCAGTGGCCGTCCGTCGTGTAGCGGTCGCCGGCAGCATCGAAACCGTGCCGCGCGGTGGTCAGCATATCGAGGCTCGCGACGCCGGCCGCGATCAGGCCCGACATGGGGCCGACGTAGCACAAGCCGACACTGGGACTGTGCGGCGCAAAAGGCCGCACGGAGACGCGCAGTCCCGGAAGGTCCGGAACCGGTACGTAATCTCTGCGGCTCACGACCTTACTCCCCCGCACGTGCGCGGCGCTCGCCGGTGGATCCCGCCACCGGCGAGGCCACGTGACCGGCTTACTCGCCCTCCACTCCGATTGCGTATGCGGTCTCACCATGAACCGCATCGTCACCGACTTTCAGCATCGCATCATCCATGCGCAGCGGGACGAAGAACGAGATCACCTTGAGGATGATGAAGGTGGCGACGACGTTGAACGCGATGATGAACGCCGCGCCGTAGCATTGCAGCACGAACTGATGGAAATTCCCGTAAGCCCACCCCGTGGTGCTGACGCCGGGCGCATCCTTGCCGGTGCCGATGTACTCGAGCATCTTGGGGTTGGCCAGAATGCCCGTCAGCAACCCTCCCATGAGGCCCGCGCAGCCGTGCGTGGAGAACACGCTCAGGGTGTCGTCCACCTTCATCAGCAGCTTGGTCTTCTGCAGCTTGTTCATGGCGAACCAGGGGATGATGCCTGCGCACACCCCGATGATGATGGCGCCCCAGCCGTCGACGTAACCGGCGGCGGGAGTGATCGCCACGAGGCCTGCAATCATTCCATTGACCGCGCCGAGGACGGACGGCTTGCCGTAGGCGATCTTGTCCATCAGCGTCCAGAGGACGAGCCCCACCGCAGTCGCGAGGTTCGTGTTCAACACAGCGGCGCCGGCATCCGCGTTGGCGAAGTACGGATCACCGCCGTTGAAGCCATTCCAGCCCAGCCACAGGATTCCGGCACCGACCAGCGTGATCAGGAGGCTGTTGGGCGGAAAGTGCTCGCGATCCTGCTGCAGCCGCGGCCCGACCATCGCCGCGGCCACGAAGCCCGAAACGCCGGCTGCAAGATGGATGACATAGCCGCCGGAGAAGTCCGCCACGCCCAGGGTGGCGAGCCAGCCGCCACCCCACAGACTGTATGCCCCGACGGTATAGACCAGAGTCATCCAGACGGGACAGAAGATCACCCACGCCCGGAAGTTCATGCGTCCCAGCACGGAGCCGCCGAGAATGATGACCGTGATTGCGGCGAATACGAACTGGAAGAATACGAGCGTCGCCATGGGGAAGGCCAGCGCAGGCATGCCGGACGCCGCCGCCGGGACGGTCGCCTGACCGGTCGTGAAGGCCGCCGACGTCGCCAGCATCGGTTTGCCGAGGAACGGATACCATTGCGGCCCGAAAGCCATGTTGTAGTCGAAGAGGACCCAGACGATGAGCACGGACGCGAATGCGTAGAGCGTCATGAACGCGGAATTGATCGCCCATTTCTTCTTGACGATTCCGCCGTAGAGGACCATCAGACCTGGGATACTCTGGAGGCCGACAAACGTCGCGGCAGCCAGCTGCCACGCATTGTCGCCGGTGTCTAGCCATTGAGGTGACGGGACTAACATCTAGCTCCCCCTTATGGGCTTGTTGTTGCGGCTTGGGATGTGGACTGCGTCGATTCGAGCGGATACGACGCGTGCTGCCTTGTGGGCTTCCGCGCCTACGCCGCCCACCTTCGTGCAACGTGCGTGCCATCCTCAAGTGCTTGATTTGACAGGCAAGCAGCGCGGGTCGCGCACCAAGATGGGTCGGGCGATCGCCGGCCGTGTACGAAGTTGGTGCAACGGGCCACAGGAGGTCGCCCGTAGGTGAGAGGGCGGAGGGGTCTAGCCGAGTCCTCGGCGATCCGTCGCTTTCTTTGCACTCATCGCCGCGGCGGGCTCATGCCCTCGCAGTGCTTCGGTCATTGCGCAGTGCGCGCCGTACCGCGTTCGGCTCGCGCTCCATGATGCGCAGAAGCGTCTGCGCGGGACCTGTCGGGCCCCGTCGGCCTTGTTCCCAGTTTTCGAGCGTTCGTTTGCTCACGTTGAGAAACGTCGCCATGTCAGACTGTGACATTCCAAACAGCTCCCGGATCGCCTTCACGTCGGGCGCGGAGAGCTTGCGCCGCGGGAGGGTATCGCGGCGATCACGGTACGCCTCGAGTCCTTCACGGATCTCTTCGAAGAGGTTGCGCTTCTTTGGGGTGGTCATTTCAGGCCCTTTACGAGCTTAGCGAGCGCTTTGATGTCCCTCTGCGCCAAGTCCACCATTTCCGACTTGTGGTAGAGAGTCAGGAAAAGAATATGACTGTCGCGGGTCACCCAGTAGTAGATCACCCGCAGGCCGCCACTCTTGCCCTTGCCGTCCACCGCCCAGCGCACCTTCCGCAGACCGCCGGAGCCGGGAATCAAGGAGCCGGCATTGGGGTTTGCCATGAGCGCCGCCTGCAGCAGCTGATACTGATCGTCATCGAGATAGCGCTCGCGAATCCGCTCGAACGCAGGCGCCTCGAGGAAGATCATCGATTTGGCACTATACGCCTTTGGCGTACGCATGGCAACGCTCCAAGAACAGGGGATGCCGGCGAGATGGGTCTCTGGAGGGCGCGGCGAGCTATGCCGCAGCATCAGGTGAGGGCGTCGGAAGGCCCGTATCCAGGCTAAGGCGGACTGCTACGCTCACAGCCGTTGGCGCACGTCGACGAGAACGTCGGCCGCAGCTCGACCGCGATCTCGTCGGTCTCGTATGCCTCTAAACGACCATCGAGCTCAGCTTGTTGCTCGGGAGTAATCGGAAGCGCCTTACGGTCCACGGCGATGCTGTCCCATAAGACCTCGACGAGCTTGATGCGCTCTTCGATGGGAAGCTCTAACAGTTTGACATTCATGATGGAGTCTCGGCGTCGATCCGCGGA
>JASHVV010000284.1 GCA_030044385.1 Gammaproteobacteria bacterium | reverse complement strand
CGACCGCGGCGATCCGCTGCTCGCCCGCGACCGGGAACGTGCCCGGGAGCAGGCGATCCAGGGTGACGGAGTGCAGACGGGAGCGCCGGCGGCATCGCGTCTGGGGAGGGAGCTGCGAGGCTTCGTCGAGTCGGCGGAGGCGGTCACCCCGGCGGGCTCGGTGCTGCTCGTCGGCGCCGACCATCCGGAGCTCATCGAGACTGCGGCAGGCCTGGGCGGGCAGTGCACCGTCCTCGCGTGCTCGCGCCGCTCGTCGCAGATTGCGCGCGCGACGGCCGAGCGCGCCGGCCTGCGCTGCCGTGTGCTCCTCGCCGCGGGTGGCGAGGCGCTCGGACCGCGGGATCTCGCGCGCCTCGAGCGCACTTTCGATGCCGTGGTCCTCGATCGGCTGGGCATGTCCGACGAGGCGCTCGGCAGGCTTCTCGCGGCAGGGCGGCACGCGCTCTCGAGCGGCGGCCGTCTGCTGCTCTTCCAGCGCTACGACTCGCTCGAGAGTCCCCGCGAGCGCGTGGTGGAGCATCCGCTCGCGCGGCTGCGCCGACTGTTCGGCGAGGCCGGCCTGACCTGCGAGCGTCTGAGCCCCATCGAGGCCGATGGCCAACACGTGTTGGCTGCCGTGGCGGTGCCTTCCGTGCAGCGGCCGCGCGGCAAGGCAAGCGCGGCATAAACAAGGTAAAGGCATGAACACAGTATCTTTCGAGTTCTTTCCACCGGGCGATGCGGAGATGGAGGCGACGCTGTGGCGCTCCGTGCAGCGCCTTGCGCCTCTTGCGCCCCAGTTCGTCTCCGTCACTTACGGCGCTGACGGCTCGACGCGCACCCGAACGCACCAGCTCGTCACCCGCATTCAACAGGAGACGGCGCTGACCGGCGCGCCGCACCTGACTTGCGTCGGCGCGAGCCGCGGCGAGATCCTGGACATCGCGCGACAGTATCGCGACCAGGGAGTGCGTCACATCGTCGCGCTGCGCGGCGATCCGCCCAAGGGCGCCGCCCGCTACGAGCCCCATCCGGACGGCTTCGCCTACGCCGCGGACCTGGTGGCGGGCCTGAGGTCCGTCGCGGATTTCGAGATCTCCGTGGCCGCTTACCCGGAAGTCCATCCCGAGGCGCCGTCGGCCGATTTCGATCTCGAGAACCTGCAGCGCAAGTTGGATGCGGGCGCGTCGCGGGCGATCACCCAGTTCTTCTACGACATCGACGCCTTCCTGCGGTTTCGCGACCGGTGCGCGGCCGCCGGGATCCGGGCGCCGATCGTGCCGGGCATCCTGCCGATCACGCGCTTCCCGCAGGTGTGCCGCATGGCCGGCCGCTGCGGCGCCCGCATTCCGCGTTGGCTCGAGGATCGCTTTCACGGACTCGACGACGACCCGGAGACGAGACGCCTGATCGCGGCCAGTGTCGCCATCGAGCAGGTCCATACGCTGGAGCGCTACGGGGTGCGCGATTTTCACTTCTACACGCTGAACCGCGCGGAGCTGACCTACGCGATCTGCCATACGCTCGGAGTACGGGCCGGCAGCCGGCAGCCGGCGGCCGCGCCCGCGGCGCTGGGGTTGTCGACGTGACCGCCTGCGGCCATACCGCTCCTCACGCTGATCGGGCCGACCGCCCGGGTCCGGCCGGCAAGGACTCGCCGGCGGCGCGCGCAGCAGCCGTGCCGTTCGCGGTCGCTGCGGCGGACGAGACGCAGCGTCAGGAGCGCATCGGGCGCCTGAAGCGCCTGCTCGATGCGCGGATCGTGCTGCTCGACGGCGCGATGGGCACCATGGTGCAGCAGCATCGGCTGGATGAGCGCGGCTACCGCGGCGAGCGCTTCCGCGATCATGGCCGCGACCTGAAGGGCAACAACGACATCCTGACTCTCACCCGCCCGGACGTCATCGGCGGCATTCATCGCGCCTATCTGGAGGCCGGCGCCGACATCATCGAGACCAACACCTTCAACTCCAACTCGGTGTCGCAGGCCGATTACGGCACCGAGGCTCTGGTCCCGGAGCTCAACTATCGCGCCGCGGCGCTGGCGCGCGCGACCGCGGACGAATACGCGAAGTCGGCGGGGCGCCCGGCATTCGTGGCGGGGGCGCTCGGCCCGACCAGCCGCATGTGCTCCCTCTCGCCGGACGTGAACGATCCCGGCTACCGCAGCACTTCCTTCGATGCGCTGGCGGCGACTTATCTCGATGCGGCGCGCGCGCTCGTGCTGGGGGGCGTCGATGTCCTCCTCATCGAGACGGTGATCGACACCCTGAATGCGAAGGCGGCGATCTACGCCGCGCTGTCGTTGTCCGATGAGACCGGCATCGAAGTGCCGATCATGATCTCGGGCACCATCACCGACGCCTCCGGCCGGATTCTCTCCGGCCAGACCGCCGAGGCGTTCTGGAACTCCATCCGGCACGCGCGCCCGCTCGCAGTGGGACTGAATTGCGCGCTCGGCGGGCGCCAGCTCCGTCCCTACATCCAGGAGCTCTCGCGGGTCGCCGATACCCGCGTCTGCGCGTATCCCAACGCGGGGCTGCCGAACGCCTTCGGCGAGTACGACGAGCCGCCCGAGGAGACCGCCGAGATCCTGCGGGACTACGCGGCCTCGGGCCTGGTCAACATCCTCGGCGGCTGCTGCGGCACCACGCCGGAGCACATCCGGCTGCTGCGCGAGGGAGTGGGGCGGTGCGCGCCGCGCGCGGTGCCGGCGCTGGCCGCGAAGACCCGGCTCGCCGGCCTCGAGCCGGTGGCGATCGACGAGGAGTCGCTGTTCGTCAACGTCGGCGAGCGCACCAACGTGACCGGCTCGGCGCGGTTCCGCAAGCTCATCGAGGCGGGCGACTACGCGGCGGCGCTCGAGGTGGCGCGCCAGCAGGTCGCGAGCGGCGCCCAGGTGATCGACATCAACATGGACGAGGGCATGCTCGATTCCGAGGCGGCGATGGTGCGCTTCCTCAACCTCATCGCCGCGGAGCCGGACATCGCGCGGGTGCCGGTGATGCTCGACTCCTCCAAGTGGACGGTGCTCGAGGCGGGACTCAAGTGCCTGCAGGGCAAGGGCATCGTCAACTCCATCAGCCTGAAGGAGGGCGAGGAGGTCTTCCTCGAGCATGCGCGCAAGGTGCGCCGCTACGGCGCGGCGGCGGTGGTCATGGCCTTCGACGAGCAGGGCCAGGCCGATACGGTCGAGCGCCGGGTGTCGATCTGCGCGCGCGCCTACGGCCTCTTGACCCGCGAGGGCTTCGCGCCCGAGGACATCATCTTCGATCCCAACATCTTCGCCATCGCGACCGGCATCGAGGAGCACAACGGCTACGCGCTGGCCTTCATCGAGGCGACGCGGCGCATCAAGAGCCTGCTGCCGCACGCGCTGGTGAGCGGCGGCGTCAGCAACGTCTCGTTCTCGTTCCGCGGCAACGACCCGGTGCGCGAGGCGATGCACTCGGTGTTCCTCTATCACGCCATCGCGGCCGGCATGGATATGGGGATCGTCAACGCCGGCCAGCTCGCGATCTACGAGGAGATCGCGCCTGAGCTGCGCGAGGCGGTGGAGGACGTCGTCCTCGACAGGCGCCAGGACGCGACCGAACGGCTGCTCGAGATCGCGGCGCGCTTCAAGGGCGACGGCGGCGCGAAGCGCAAGGAGGACCTCGAGTGGCGGTCGCTTCCCGTGGCCAGGCGGCTGGAGCATGCGCTGGTGAAGGGCATCGATGACTTCGTCGTCGAGGACACCGAGGAGGCGCGGCTCGCCTGCGACCAGCCGCTGCAGGTCATCGAGGGACCGCTGATGGACGGCATGAACATCGTCGGCGATCTGTTCGGCGCCGGGAAGATGTTCCTGCCGCAGGTGGTCAAGAGCGCGCGCGTCATGAAGCGCGCCGTGGCGCACCTCATTCCCTACATCGAGCAGAGCAAGGGGAGCTCCGGCGGCCAGCGGACCAACGGCCGGGTCGTGATTGCGACCGTCAAGGGCGACGTGCACGACATCGGCAAGAACATCGTCGGCGTGGTGCTGCAGTGCAACAACTTCGAGGTCATCGACCTCGGCGTCATGGTGCCGTGCGAGAAGATTCTCGAGACCGCGCGCCGCGAGAACGCCGACTTCGTCGGCCTCTCGGGCCTCATCACCCCGTCGCTGGACGAGATGGTGAACGTCGCCCGCGAGATGCAGCGGCAGGGCTTCGAGCTGCCGCTGCTCATCGGCGGCGCCACCACTTCGCCGGCGCATACGTCGGTGAAGATCGCGCCGCAGTACGGCTCCGCGGTGGTCTACGTGAAGGACGCTTCGCGGTGCGTGGGCGTTTGTCAGACGCTCGCCAATCCGACACAGCGCGAGGCATTCTTCGCGAAAATCGGCGAGGAGCACGAGCGCCGGCGCGAGCAGCACGCCGGCAGGAAGGTGAAGGCGCCGGAGGTCGGCATCGCGCAGGCGAGGGCCAACCGTCGCCGCATCGATTGGGCCGCGCACGCGCCCGTTGCGCCGCGCGTCCCGGGCGTGCGCACCTTCGAGAAGTACCCGCTCGAGGAGCTGCTCGGCTACGTCGACTGGATGCCGTTCTTCAATGCCTGGGAGCTCACCGGGAAGTTTCCCGACGTGCTCACCGATCCGAAGGTCGGCGAGGCCGCAAGCAACCTGTACGCCGATGCGCGCCGGATGCTGAAGCAGCTCATCGCCGAGAGCTGGCTGGAGGCGCGGGCCGTGGTCGGGCTCTTCCCGGCGAATGCGGTGGGCGATGACGTCGAGGTGTATGCCGACGAGGAGCGGGGGCAGCCGCTCATGACGCTGTCGTTCCTCCGCCAGCAGAAGGGCAAGGCGCCCGGCCAGCCGCACGAGTGCCTCGCGGACTACATTGCCCCCAAGTCGAGCGGCGCGCGCGATTACATCGGCGCGTTCGCCGTCACCGCGGGCATCGGCATCGAGGAGCACATTGCGCGCTTCGAGCGCGGGCACGACGACTACTCGAGCATCATGCTGAAGGCGCTCGCCGACCGCCTCGCCGAGGCCGCGGCCGAGCACTTCCACGAGCGCGTCCGGCGGGAGCTCTGGGGCTACGCGGCCGAGGAGTCGCTGACCAACGATGAGCTGATCCGGGAGACGTACCGCGGCATCCGCCCGGCGCCCGGCTACCCGGCCTGTCCCGATCACACCGAGAAGGCGAAATTGTGGCAGTTGCTCGACGCCGAGCGGCGTTCCGGCATCCGTCTGACCGAGTCATTCGCCATGTATCCGACGGCGGCCGTGAGCGGCTGGTATCTGGCGCACCCGGAGGCGCACTACTTCGCGGTGGGCAAGATTGCCCGCGACCAGGTGGAGGACTACGCGCGCCGCAAGGGGATGCCGCTCGAGGCGGCCGAGAAATGGCTGTCATCCAACCTCGGGTATGAGACCTGATTCACGGGGTGTTCACCCGGCGCGCGGCATGATGGCCTCGCCTCAGGAACTCAGCCCGATGGAAGTTCGCACCCCGCGCGCGCCCCCGATGTCGCTGCTCGCCGTGTATCGGCGGGTGCTGGGCCTGCTCGCGGTCGAGCGGCCGCTGTTCCTGCTGGTCTGCGCGGGCAACTTCGCGCTCGCCGGACTCATTTTTTACGAGTCGTGGCTCTTCGGCCAGGTGATCGGCAAGCTCGTGGGCGCGCCGCAGCAGGTGTGGCGCTACATCGGGCAATGGGCCGGCTTCGGGCTGCTGGGGATCGGCCTCAACGTCTGGGTGTCGCTCTACGCCGATCGGCTGTCGCATCGGCGCCGCCAGGGCGCCATCCTCGCCTTCTTCGAGCATGCGCTGCGCCTGCCGCCGGGCTTCCATGCGCAGCACCACTCGGGCGGCCTGTTGCGCATCATGCACACGGGCGCGAGCAACCTGTTCACGCTCTGGCTGGGGTTCCTGCGCAGCCATCTCGCGACGCTGCTGTCGATCGTGGTGATGCTGCCGGTGGCCATGGTGCTCAACTGGAAGCTCGCCTCGCTCATGGCCGGGCTGCTGATCTGCTTCCTCGTCTCGATGAGCATCGCCATGCGCCGCACGGCCGGCGCCCAGCGGGAAGTCGAGAAAGTGCACCATGCGCTGGCGGAGCGCGCCGGGGACGTGCTGTCGAACGCCGCCGTCGTGCAGAGCTTCACCCGGCACGACGCCGAGATCGAGGGCGTGCGCGGGTATTCCGACCGCGCGCTCGCCGCGCAGTATCCGGTGCTGCGCAGCTGGGCCTGGCTCACCGTCGCGAACCGCTCGGCCAGCACGCTCACGGTGGTGGCCATCCTGGCGTTCGGCGTGTGGCTCGCGAGCCGCGGCCAGGCCTCGATCGGCGACATCGTGACTTTTGCCGGCTTCTCGCTCGCCATCATCGGGCGGCTGGACCAGCTCGCGAGCTTCGCGGCCGGGCTCTTCTATCACGCGCCCGCGCTGCGGGAGTTCTTCCAGGTGTTGGATGCGGAGGAGCCCGGCGACGAGCGGCCGGAAATGCCCGCGTTGCCGCCGGTACGCGGCGAGGTGGTGTACGAGGATGTCTCCTTCTCCTATGCCTCCGGCGGCCCGGCGGTCAGACACCTCGACTTCCGGGTGCCGGCCGGCGCCAAGGTCGCTCTCGTCGGGCCGACCGGCGCGGGCAAGAGCACGGCGGCGAGCCTGCTCTATCGCGCGTACGATCCCACGAGCGGACGCATCACCATCGACGGCATCGACATCCGCTCGGTGCGTCTGAGCTCGTTGCGCCGCAACGTCGGGGTCGTCTTCCAGGACGCGGGGCTGCTCTACCGGTCGATCGGCGACAACATCGCGCTCGGGCAGGCGGCCGCCAGCGCGGCGCAGATCGAGCGCGCCGCCCGCGCCGCCGAGGCCCACGAGTTCATTCGCGCCAAGCCCGAAGGCTACGCGACGCTCGTGGCGGAGCGGGGGCGCTCGCTCTCCGGCGGCGAGCGCCAGCGCGTCGCCATCGCGCGCGCGATGCTCAAGGATGCGCCTATCCTGGTGCTCGATGAGGCGACCAGTGCGCTCGACAGCGCGACGGAGCTGCGTATCCAGCGGGCGCTCGAGACGCTGACGCGGGGCCGTACGACCTTCGTGATCGCGCACCGGCTCTCGACGATTCGCGACGCGGATCTGATCCTCGTCCTCGAGAATGGCCGGATCGTCGAGCAGGGCCGTTACGAGGATCTCGTGCGGCGCGACGGAGCTTTCGCGCGGCTGGCCCGCGCGGGAGAATTCGTGGCTTACCCCGATCCGCCCGTCGTCCTGCGAACCTCGAGATCCCCGAAGAGGGCCAGCGTGAGCGCGGAATAGAACGTCAGGCCGATCGCCGCGACCGCCAGGACGGCGGCGGAAGTGACGGCGCGGGCGATCGCCGTATCGTCGGCGCCATTGTCGGACAGCGCCACGGCGCCGAGCGTCGCCACCAGTGTACAGAGCGACAGAATGACGGCGATCCCGACCGCATAGGTGCCCGCGACCCGCCACCAGTTGCCGCGCACCAGCCTGAAGCTGTAGGCGAGGCTCGCGAGCACGCCCTTGCGGGCGAGCACCAGCGCCGGCAGCGCGAGCGACAGGGCGATCGAGACGTAGAGGGCGGGCGCCAGCATCACGGCTATCCCGGCTGTTCGGTAGGGGGGCGCGAGTGCGAGCGCGGGCAAGAGGAACACGGCCGCGGCCGCGCCGCCGAGCAGGGCGATGGCCGCGATGGCCGGCGCGCGCTTCAGGGTGTCGATGAGATCGGCGACGCCCGCCGCGGGGCGGCCGGCCGCGATGCCGGACTGGCGGCGCAGCAGCGCCATCCAGAGGATGACCGCGATCAGGGAGCCGACGCCGTAGAGGGCAACTCCGACCGGGTCATTGCTGTCGAGGACCGGCACGCGGCCGCGCGCGAGATAGTAGAGCGCCGAGAGCTGTCCGGCGAGGATGGCCAGAGTGGCGTACGACATGCATTTGAGCAGCGACAGGCGGAATATCTGCAGCACGGCGTCGAGCAGCTCGCTGAAAGAGCGGGGCTTGAGCGGCGGATAGAGGGCGTTTGGCATGCGGGCATCTTATCAATCCGGGACGGCGACGATTGCTGCGTTGCTGGCGACCGGTGCCCAGCTTCTGCGGAAAACGCTGGCTGCGCGCGATCCGGGCGCCACGCCCGACCTCGATGCCGAGCTGCTGCTCGCGCACGCGCTGGATGTCGCTCGGGTGCGGTTGCGGTCTCATGCCGAGGAGGTTCCCGGGCCCGATGCCGCGGCACGCTTCAGCGCCCTCATCGGGCGGCGGGCCGCCGGCGAGCCCGTGGCTTACATCCTGGGACGGAAGGACTTCTGGACCCTGGAGCTCAGCGTCAGTCCGGCAGTACTGGTCCCGCGTCCCGAGACGGAACTGCTGGTGGAGCGGGCGCTGGCCGTCGGTCCCGATGGCGAGGCAAAGGTGGCGGACCTCGGCACCGGGTCCGGCGCGATTGCACTGGCGCTGGCGAGCGCCAGACCGCGGTGGCGGATCGTGGCCACCGACATTTCCGCCGCAGCGCTCGCCGTCGCGCGCGCCAACGCGGTGGCCCTGGGTCTGCAGCGCGTGGCGATGGCGCGGGGCGACTGGCTCGCCGGTCTGCCCGCCGGGCGGCGGTTCCACCTGCTCGTGAGCAATCCGCCGTATGTAGCCGCGGGCGACCCGGCCCTCGGCCAGCCGGAGCTCCAGCGCGAGCCGCGGCTCGCCCTCGTCGCGGCCGAGGACGGACTCGCGGCTTTGCGCCGGATCGCGGCCGACGCACCCGATCACCTCGAGCCGGGCGGCTGGCTGCTGCTCGAGCACGGCGCCACCCAGGCTGCCGCGGTCGCGGGCGCGCTTGTCGCCCGCGGCTTCGCTCAAGTACGCTCGCACCGCGATCTCGCCGGGCGCGAGCGCATGACGGAGGGCCAATGGCCGACACATCCCTGATTCGATTCGAGACCTCGCACGGCGCTTTCACGGTGGAGCTGTTCGCGAAGGAGGCGCCGCTCACGGTGGAGAATTTCCTCCGCTACGTGGACGAGCGGCATTTCGACGGCACGATCTTTCACCGTATCGTGCCGGGCTTCGTCATCCAGGGCGGCGGCCTCGATGCGCAGTTCCGCAACAAGCGCACGCACGAGCCGATCCGCAACGAGGCGAAGAACGGTCTGAAGAACGAGCGCGGCACGCTCTCGATGGCGCGCACCAGCGAGGTTGACAGCGCCACCTCGCAATTCTTCGTCAACCTCTCCGACAACGCCTTCCTCGATAACAGCGCGCGCGATTTCGGCTACGCCGTCTTCGGGCGCGTCACGGAGGGGATGGACGTCATCGACAGGATCGCCGGTGTCAAAACCGGACGCCGACAGGGTTATCAGGACGCGCCGCTCGAGGATGTGGCGATCGTCTCCGCGCGCCGCTCGGAATAACGGGCGCAGCCGCTTCACTTCACATGGCCAGCGGGGGGTTCGGGCGGCGGCTGCGCCGGTGGACGCTGCTCGCCGTCCTCGTGTGGCTGCTCGTCACGGTGGTGCCGGTGCTGCTGCTGCGCTGGATACCGCCCGTCACCAGCGCGTACATGGTGGAGGCGCGCGTCGCGGCGATGCGTGCGGGCGACCGGCGATATCGCACCGACTACCACTGGGTGAGCCTCGAGCGCATCTCGCCGCACGCCGCGATCGCGGTGATCGCGTCCGAGGATCAGACGTTTCCCTACAACTACGGATTCGATTTCCAGTCCATCCGCGGCGCGGTACGCGCGGCCGAGCGCGGCAGGCGGCTGCGCGGCGCCAGCACGATCTCCCAGCAGGTGGCGCGGAACCTCTTTCTCTGGCCGGGCCGCAGCTTCGTGCGCAAGGGGATCGAGGCATACTTCACGGTGTTGCTCGAGACGCTGTGGCCGAAGGAGCGGATCCTCGAGGTCTATCTCAACATCGCGCAGTTCGGCCGCGG
>JASHVV010000283.1 GCA_030044385.1 Gammaproteobacteria bacterium | reverse complement strand
AACTGGTCCTCGCTCATGGGAACCAATGCCTCGCCGGCACGCATCAGGTACTTGCCGTCGTGGTGGTACGCCGTCCCCCGCGGCCGTGAAGGAATGTGGAAAACGAGCACGCGCCCATCGGGATGCATTACCGCCTCAATGTCCACCCGGAACCCGACCGACTGGAAAAGCTTCTCCGCCGTGTCGATAGTATTGGCGAATGCCTGCGTGCCGACCACCGTGCGGGGCGGCCGATCGGCAACCCCGAGCAGCAGTACACCGCCACCCTCGTTGGCGAGCGCGACGCAATACTCGCTCAGTTTTCGCGTGTCGAACTGATTCTTCGCTTCTTTGAACTCCAGGCGCTGATGTTCGGTAGGCGTCTGCCGCCAGAGGTCGATCTGTTCGGGCGCCGTGCTCAAGAGGTGACCTCCAGCACCGCAACGTGCAGATTTTGCACATTGCCATCCCACGCCGCTTTGGTCTGAACTACCGAGGAAGCCTTAGCAGTTGCCGACTCCTCCACGCCATTCCGAACCCGTGCAAATTTTGCACAAGTTGCCCCAGCGTCCAGCTCACCGTCCCGGAGGACTTCGCCACCTGGGTTTTCCCTCGTCATGCCACTCTCCCTATGACCTTCTCAGCGTCTTTGACTCGCAGCTCGCCGGAGATGAGCTTGGGGAGTAACGCGTCGCGCAGGGCGACGAGCGCTCGCGACTCGCGCTGAGCCGATTTCATTCGGCAGAACAGTGGAACCACCTCTCGATCGAAAGCCAAGTGAATCGCGCGGGCCGGCACGAGGACCGGGATCGACCGCACACTGTGTGAGTTCACGGCGGTCGCAATTGAGGACGTACTCCCGAGGCGCTCATAATCAAACTGGCGCAAGTAGCAGTACAGGTAGGCGGGCGAGAGAAACGTCTCCTCGCGCGGCAGAAAGTGCGCTATTGCCTCATTGGAGAGCATCTCCCCATCCGTGATCGCAACACGCCCGACTGTGAGCTTGAAGCTCAGTACGACGGTGCCATCCGGGATCCGCCGCACCCTGAATCGCTCGACAGCGGTGGACGTCAGGTATTCGCTCACCTCGGCAATGAACGCTCCTGCTTGCCCAAGGTCCTTAATAGACATCCAAGGGATATCTTGAAGATCGGTGGAGAACCAGTGGTGCTCTTTGCGCGGCGGGGTCTTCCCGATGGCGACGTCAAAGAGACTCCCAGCAAGGGCAACTTGCCATCCGCTCGGAATCCCTCCCAGCTCCGAGTACTCGAAGGAATCCGGGAAGAGGTTGGCGACGGATTGGGGCAGGCCAGTATCGCAGCCCTGAGCTTTGGCGCGGACGGGATCGAAATCCACGAACCACGACTTGAAGAGCGCCCGCGCCATCGCCTCCAGCGTCTCGCTCATCTGGCGATTCAGTTCGATCTTGTCGTCCAGCGTGCCGAGAATGTGGGCGATGGCGCGTTGCTCGGTGAGTGGTGGTCGCAAGAACTTGAAGCGGCGTATCCGCTCCGGCGATGTGTGCTTGACGGTCGTGCCTGTAGCACTGGCGAGAACCTCATGTCGATATTCGGCGCTGCACATGAGGTAATGAAGGAATGTAGGGTCGATCGCTCGGCTGTCCTTTATAAGGACCTTGCCGAGCCGTTGGTTGTGCAGGTATCGCCGACCATCGGAATGCGAAGGGACAAAAGCAGGTAGTCCAAGGGTATCTGATTGTTTGCTGAGATCCGTCATAGTCACAAGCAGGTCGCCTTCAGCAAGAACGAAGGCGTCGGGAACTGGACCGTCAAAGTACTTGAACCTGTCGCCTTTGAATCCGCCCCCGATCGCGAAATTGCCCGGCGTAAGTAGGACGTCGCCGCGCGGCTCGTCGTGGATGAACCCCCCTTGAAACGCGAACCCGTGTTTTACGTCAATCAAATCGCCGAGCGAATTCTCTTGCCACTTACCCACCATAACCAAGTTCCTTTAGATTGGCGGCGATGGCGGTATCGAGTTTTGCAGCCTCGGCCTGCTGCTCGCGCAGCGTCGCGGTGAGGCGCTTCATCTTTCCCTCGAACGCCTCGCCGTCGTCCTCGGCGGCCTCGGCGCCGACGTAGCGGCCCGGCGTCAGCACGTGGTCGTGCTTGCGGATGTCATCGAGCACCGCGTTCTTGCAGAAGCCGGGTACGTCGGTGTATTTGCCCGCATCCTTGTCGCCGCGCCAGGCGTGATAGGTGCCGGCGATCTTCGCGATGTCGCCATCCGTCAGCTCGCGGTGCACTCGGTCAGCCATTGTGCCGAGTTTGCGTGCGTCGATGAATAGCGTCTCACCGCGCCGGTCGCGGAAGCGGCCGTTCTTCTTGCTGCGGGCGAGGAACCAGAGGCAGACGGGGATCTGCGTCGAGTAGAAGAGCTGGCCTGGCAGCGCCACCATGCAATCCACGAGGTCGGCCTCGATGATGGCTTTGCGGATCTCGCCCTCGCCAGACTGGTTCGATGACATCGAGCCGTTGGCGAGCACGAAGCCCGCGAGCCCGGTGGGCGCCAGATGATGGATGAAGTGCTGTACCCAGGCGTAGTTGGCGTTGCCCGCGGGCGGTGTGCCGTAGACCCAGCGTTGATCGTCCTTCAGCAGCTCGCCGCGCCAGTCGCTGTCGTTGAACGGCGGGTTAGCCAGTACGTAGTCGGCCTTGAGGTCGGGGTGGCGGTCGTTATGGAAGCTATCGCCATGGGCGATCTGCGCATCGATCCCGCGGATGGCGAGATTCATCTTGGCCAGCCGCCAGGTGGTGTAATTCGACTCCTCCCCGTAGATCGAGACATCGCCGATCTTGCCGGCATGCGCCTCGATGAATTTCTCGCTCTGCACGAACATGCCGCCTGAGCCGCAGCAAGGGTCGAAGACCCGCCCCTTGTATGGGGCAAGCATTGCAACCAGCACCCGCACCACATGAGTCGGCGTGTAGAACTGACCTCCGCTCTTGCCCTCGGCGCTGGCGAAGCGGGAGAGGAAGTACTCGTACACGCGGCCGAGGGTGTCCTTGGCGCGTTCCGCCGCGCTGCCGAGTGCGATATCGCTCACCAGGTTGATGATCTGGCCGAGGCGCTGCTTGTCGAGGCCGGGGCGGGCGTAATCCTTTGGTAGGACGCCCTTGAGCGTCGGATTGTCGCGCTCGATGGCGGCCATCGCGTCATCTACCAAGGTGCCGATGGTGGGCTGCGGGGCGCTCCCCTTCAGGTGCGACCAGCGAGCCTCTTTAGGCACCCAGAAGATGCTCGCGGCGCGGTATTCGTCGCGGTCTTCGGGGTCGGCGCCTTCTGCTTTCTGCGCTGAGAGCTCGGCGTGCTTGCCCTCGAAAGCATCAGAAATGTACTTGAGGAAGATCAGGCCAAGTACGACGTGCTTGTATTCAGCGGCGTCCATGTTGTTGCGCAGCGCGTCGGCGGCGGCCCAGAGCTTGGCCTCGAAGCCTAAGTTGGCCGTAGTGTCGTTCTTGGAGCTCTTTCCTCGTGCCATCTCGATCCTCGATGATTGTCAGTGCGCCAGCCATTCAGCTACTGGCCGGCTCAGGAAGTCCTCGAGCCCGATGCCGTCGCCGCCAACCAGAAGTGTACGCTTCACCTTGAACGCTGCCGCAAAGGCCGCTGTGCCGGAATGGGCCTGCGGCGCGCGGCCGCTCTTCACTTCGATGGCAGTGAGCCCTGAGCGTGCTTTCACGACGAAATCGACTTCCTGGCCCCGGTCGCGCCAGTAATAAACCGCGCACTCGCCGGTAGCGGCGGCATTGGCGAGATGCGCACCGACCGCCGACTCGATGAGCCGTCCGCGGAATTCCCGATCGGAGTGCGCCTCTTGCGGGCCGACGCCGGCCGTCACTGTCATGAGCGCGGTATTGAGTACCTGTAGCTTCGGGCTTGATCCCCGGCTGCGTGACGTGTCGCTTGCGTATTTCGGCAGCCCGCAGACCATACCGGCCCCGGCGAGCAGATCGAGGTAATGCGCGAGCGTCGTGGTGTTTCCTGCGTCCTGCAGTTGCCCAATCATCTTCGTGTAGGAAAGCACCTGGCCCGAATAGCGGCAGGCGAGCTCGAATAGCCGGCGCAGCAGCGCCGGCTTATCTACGCGGGTCAGCAGCAGCACGTCGCGCGCGATCGACGTCTCGATGAGGCTGTCGGCGATGTAACGTGCCCAGCGGCCCGGGTCGGCAATGAGAGGCGCGGCGCCCGGATACCCTCCGAAGTAGAGGTATTCCTCCAGCGACCAGCCGAAGGCTGCGCGCATCTCCGTGAAGGACCAATGCGGCAGCCTCAGGGTCTCGAACCGACCCGCGAGGCTCTCCGTCAGGCCCTGGGCCATCAGGAGCGGGGCGGAGCCCAGCAGCACGACCTTGAGCGGTCGCTTCTTGCGCGTGTCCTCGTCCCAGAGCCGCTTGACCGCCTCCGACCATGAAGGGATCTTCTGGATCTCATCCAGCACGAGCACGGCACCGGCGTCGGCCGATGCTTCCAGCCGTGCCGCCTCCCATTGCTGGCCGATCCAGTCCGCGCCTCGAAGCGTCGGCTCGTCGGCACTGGCGTAGCGGACTGGCAGGCTCAGCTCCCCGGTGACTTGCTGAACCAGGGTCGACTTGCCGACCTGGCGTGGACCGGCGATGACCTGCAGAAACCGCCGCGGCTCGGCCAGCCGCTCGGCCAGGATGGCGGCCTGGGGACGCCGGAACTCGTCTCGCCTTTTACTCATGGCATTGAGTATTTTTACTCAATGCAAAAAGTGGCGCAACGTGCTGGCTGCCGGCGCAGACCCACACGCCTCAGGCGCGCTTGCCGATCTCCTGGTAATCCCGCCGCGTCGGGCCCGTATAGAGCTGCCGCGGGCGGCCGATGCGCATCGCCGGGTCGGAGATCATCTCCTGCCAGTGGGCGACCCAGCCCACCGTGCGCGCGATCGCGAACATGACGGTGAACATGGAGCGCGGGATGCCGATGGCGCTGTAGATGATGCCGGAATAGAAATCGACGTTCGGGTAGAGCTTGCGCTCGACGAAGTAGTCGTCCTTGAGGGCGATCTCCTCCAGGCGCAGGGCGAGCTCGAAGAGCGGCGAGTCGGTGCGGCCGAGGCGCGCCAGCACCTTGTGACACATCTCGCGGATGATCTTGGCGCGCGGGTCGAAGTTCTTGTAGACGCGGTGACCGAAGCCCATCAGGCGGAAGTGGCTGGATTTGTCCTTCGCCAGCGTCAGGAACTTCGGGATGTTGTCCGCGGTGCCGATCTGCTCCAGCATCGCGAGCACTGCCTCGTTGGCGCCGCCGTGCGCGGGACCCCAGAGGGCCGAGACACCGGCGGAAACCGCCGCATAGGGATTGGCGCCGGTGCTGCCCGCGAGCCGCACCGTCGAGGTGCTGGCGTTCTGCTCGTGATCGGCGTGCAGGATGAAGAGCAGGTCGAGCGCCTGCGCGGCGACCGGATCGACGTGGTACGGCTCGCACGGCACGGCGTAGAGCATGTGCAGCAGGTTGCTGCAGTAGTCGAGATCGTTGCGCGGATAGACGTACGGCTGCCCGACGGAGTGCTTGTGCGCGGCCGCGGCGATGGTCGGGATCTTGGCGATGATGCGGTGAGCGAAGATCTCGCGCTGCCGCGGGTTATGGATGTCCATCGTGTCGTGATAGAACGCGGACATCGACGCCACCACCGCGGAGACCATCGCCATCGGGTGCGCGTCGTAATGGAAGCCGTGAAAGAAGCGCAGCAGCGACTCGTTGATCATCGTGTGATGACGGATGCTGCCCTCGAATTCCTCGAGCTGCTTGCGGGTCGGGAGGTTCCCGTGCAGCAGCAGGTACGACACCTCCATGAACGAGCTCTTCTCCGCGAGCTGCTCCACGGGGTAGCCGCGATAGAGCAGTACCCCGGCATCGCCGTCGATATAGGTGATGCGGCTCTCGCAGGCAGCGGTGACGCCGAATCCGGGGTCGTAGGTAAACACCCCGAGGTCCTTGGCCAACGGCGCGACGTCGACGACGGCGGGTCCGATGGTGCCGGGTCGGACGTTCAGGGTGACCTTGCGGTCGGAGGCTCGATCGACGAGCTCGAATGTCTTCTCTGTCATTCGGTAGACGCTTTGCGTTTGGCCTCTGAGACCCGCCGTCGCGAGCTGCCAATCCTTCGGGAAACGGGCCGTCGGCGCCAGCGGGGGAGGACATGAAGCGTTACACGGTCCGCGTTCCGAATCAAGGCGCAATTGTGCCGTCCAGGCCTACCGGCGGGTAGAATATCGACGTGCTCGAAACCCCACCGCTCGCGCTCTACGTGCATTTTCCCTGGTGCGTGCGCAAGTGCCCGTACTGCGATTTCAACTCGTACACCCTGCACGGCGAGCTCGAGGAGCGCCGCTACATCGAGGCGCTGCAGCGCGACCTCGAGGCGCAGGCGCCGGCCGCCGCCGGCCGCGAGGTCATCAGCGTGTTCCTGGGCGGCGGCACGCCAAGCTTGTTTCCCCCGGCCGCCATCGCGCGTCTGCTGGAGCTCGCGCGGCGGCACCTCGCGCTCGCGCCCGACCTCGAAGTGACTCTGGAGGCCAATCCCGGGACCCTCGAGCGCGGCCGGTTCGCCGAGTACCGCGCGGCCGGCGTCAATCGGGTCTCCCTGGGCGCGCAATCCTTCGATGATGCGCGCCTGGCGGCGCTCGGGCGCATTCACTGCGCGGAGGAGACCCGGCGCGCCGCGGCGGAGCTGCATGCCGCCGGCCTGGAGAATTTCAACATCGATCTGATGTACGGCCTTCCCGGCCAGGACCTCGGCGCCGCGCGGCGCGATCTCGAGGAGGCGCTCGCGCTCGGCCCGGCCCATCTTTCTCACTATCAGCTCACCATCGAGGCCGGCACGGTGTTCGCCGGCCGGCCGCCGGTCCTGCCCGATGACGAGGCGGTGGACCGCATGCTGGCGGCCTGCCGGGAGCTGCTCGCCGGCGCCCGCTTCGCGCAATACGAGGTCTCCGCGTATGCGCGCGCCGGCCGGCGCTGCCGGCACAACCTCAACTACTGGTCTTTCGGCGACTATCTGGGGATCGGCGCCGGAGCCCATGGGAAGCTGACCCTGCCGGATGCCGGACAGGTGCTGCGCACGGCCCAGGCGCGGGAGCCGCGCCGCTATCTTGCAGCGATGAGCGCGGCGGCGGGCCGCGGCACGCTCACGCGCACGCCGGTTCCCGACGACGAGTTGCCGTTCGAATTCATGCTGAATGCTTTGCGCCTGGTGGACGGATTCGAAGTGGAAACCTTCACCCGCCGCACGGGGCTGCCCTGGGAGATCGTCGCCGGAACGATGGCCGATCTCATCGAGGAGGGCTTGATCGCAGCCTCGGGAACGTGCTATCGGGCGAGCCCGCTCGGCCTGCGATTCCTCAATGACGTTCTGTTACGTTTTGTGACGGAAATCCCGAAAAGCGTCGGTCAATCGGAATTGTCAACCGCCCCGCAGCCTCCGGACGCGCTTGCCGGACGCGCTTTATTCACAGGGTCGGCAGGCGGGAACGTAAAATGAGCAAATTAGCCGACATACCCGCCATGTAGGTCAATGATGTGCTCGTAAGTCACTGATAAAGCATGACAAAAATGGCTGGTCATTTTTTGACCATAGTAATAAATATGCAATATGGCCGGGAAATTCTACCCCCGGCAGGAGGCTCACCCACAGAGTTATCCACAGGTTCTGTGGATAAGGGCGAGCCGGTGCTTTGCGGTGGGGCCGGGAGCTCCTGCGGCCCGGATGGCCGCTGGCACGGCCCAGGCCAGGCCTGATGCCAGGCAGCCTCGATGCCGCTTGTCGCCGCCGGCATCGACGGCTAAACTCGCCGGCCCTTTGAACCGACGCCGCCCGGCCCCATCTAGGCCGGACAGCCACCGCTTGAAGCCAGCCATGAAACCTGAAATTCATCCCGCGTACAAAGAGATCACGGTCAGCTGCACCTGCGGCAACTCGTTCAAGACCAGCTCCACCCTCGGACACGATCTGCAGGTGGAGGTGTGCTCGAGCTGCCACCCGTTCTACACCGGGAAGCAGAAGATCGTCGACACCGCCGGACGCGTGGACAAGTTCCGCAAGAAGTACGGCGCCGCCGCCGCCGCCAAGTAAGCCGCGGCCGCTACGGCTCGATCAAGGCCTCCACCTCGATCGCGTTCGCCCTTCTCATCGGCCGCCCGTCGACCGGGCTCACCGGGGCCTGGCGGATGCCGTCGGTCGGAAAGACGGTGACCTCGATCGCCTGGTCCGCCACCTCGAAGCGCAGTCCCGGATAGGCGAGCACCCGTTCCGGGCTCATGCGCACGCGGCGCTCCGTGACCTCGTGAGCGATGCCGTGGTCGATGAGCTTGAGCGCGACAGTCTCGGCGCAATCGGCAAAGAGGTGCAGCTGGACTTCCGAGTACTCCGTCGCGGTGCCGTTCAGCACCGGGCCCACCAGGCGCGGCTCGAACTCGCGCAGCTGCTGCATCGCCGCGAGCGCCGCCCGCCGCTGCGCCTGCAACGATTCCTCGTGCGACTCCCGGCCGAAGAGACGCTGGTATTCCGCGAGCGCGGCCTCGATCTCCGTGTTCTTCGGCAGCACGGCGGCGCCGTCGCTCACCCCGAGCCGCTCCGCCGCCTTGCGCTTGGCGACGAAGAAGTCGCGGATCCCGTGCTCCGCCATGATGCGCGCGGCCTCCTGCGCGAGCGCGCGGCGCAGGTTGTCGCCGCGGGGTGTCGGATATCTTCTGGCCATCGCCTCAGAATATCGAAACTGCACCGGATTGGTTCTGCGTGCCGGACGGAGTCTGCGCGCCCGGCGCTGCCGGGCCCCCTCCGGGCGCGGCCGCCGGTAGATGATTGGCCATGAAGACCTCGGAGATACCGTCCGGGCTCTCATCGCTCACCAGCGCTCCCGTCTCCGGAGAGATGCGCAGCGTGACGATGCCGGGCGGCATGGGACGCTGCCGCTGCGGGACGCCCTCGAGCGCATAGCGCATGAAGTGGATCCAGATGGGCAGCGCCGTGTGTGCGCCCTCATCGCCCGCGCCCAGGGGGCGGTCGTCGTCGTATCCCACCCAGACAGTGGCCTCGAGTCCCGGCGTGAACCCGTTGAACCACGCATCGCGGTAATCGTTGCTCGTGCCGGTCTTGCCGGCGATGTCGTCACGGTTCAGCGCCAGCGCCCTCACGGCGGTGCCATAGCGGATGACGTCCTTCATCATGGAGGTCATGAGGTAATCGTTCTGCGGGCTGATGACTTGCGGCGCGAGGCGGTCCGGCGGCAGCGCGCCCGGCCCGCCGCGCAGCGCATCCGCCTCGGCGAGGAGCGCCGCCGGGGTCGGCTCCGGCTTCAGGTCGCTCAGCGAGGCCGGCTGCGTGCAGAGCGCGCACGCGAGCCGCGGGGTGGCCTGCCACACGATCTTGCCCGAGGCATCCTCGATACGGTCGATGTAGTACGGGTCCACCTTGAAGCCGCCGTTGGCAAACACCGAGTAGGCGGCCGCCATCTGCACCGGCGTCACCTCCAGCGTGCCGAGCGCCAGAGTCAGGTTCTGCGGCAGGGTCTTGGGATCGAAGCCGAAGCGGCCGGCATACTGGGTGACATACGGCAAGCCGAGGTCGCGCAGCAGCCGGATCGACACCAGGTTGAGCGAATGGGCGAGCGCCACGCGCAGGCGCACGGGTCCGCTGAACAGGCGCGTGTCGTTTTCCGGGCGCCACGTCTCCTCGAGGCCCCCGCCTCCGACGACGACCGGCGCGTTGAGGAACGTGCTCGCGGGCGTGAGCCCGTCTTCGAGCGCCGCGGAATAGTAGAAGGGCTTGAAGCCCGAGCCCGGTTGCCGCAATGCCTGGGTGGCGCGGTTGAATTTGTTGGAATAGTAATCGAAGCCGCCGACGAGAGCCGCGATCGCGCCGTCGTTGGGATCGATTGCCACGAACGCGCTCTGCGCCTGCGGCACCTGGGCGAGCTGCGCGTGACCGTCCTTGTCCGCGACGACGTATACAACGTCACCGCGTGCAACCACGTCAGCGGCGGTCTTTGGCATCGGGCCCGGTACGTACTCGCCTGCCGACTTGCGGGCCCACGAGAGCCCGCTCCAATCGATGTCGGCGAAGCCGCGCGACCTTACATAGACCTCCGCGTCCTGTGTCCCGAGCTTGACCACCACGGCGGGCGATAGCATGCCGATCGGCGTGTACTCGTCGACGAGCTGCTCCAGCTGTGCCGGGGTGGCATCGGCCGCGAGTACCGTGCGCCCGATGGGGCCGCGGTAGCCCTGCTGCCGGTCATACTCGAGGAGCCCGAGCTGCACGGCGCGGTCGGCGAGAGCCTGCATCCGGCCATCGATGGTCGTATAAACGCGATAACCGGCCGTCTCGGCGGCCGGCCCGTACGACTGCTCCATCTGCTGGCGCACCATCTCCGCCACGTAAGGCGCGTTGACGTCGACGTGCGGCGCGTGCGCGCTGGCGTCGATAGGCGTGTGGTTGGCCGCCTCCGCGGTCGCGGCATTGATGTAGCCGAGATCGAGCATCCTCTGCAGCACGTAGCGGCGGCGCGCCTCCGCGAGATGCGGATGGATGATGGGGTTGTAAAGCGAGGGCGCCTGCGGCATGCCGGCGAGCGTCGCGGCCTCGGCCACGGTGAGCTGATCGAGGCTCTTGCCGAAGTAGGTCTGGGCCGCGGCGGCGACGCCGTAGGAGCGCTGGCCGAAGAAGATGACGTTGAGATAGAGCTGGAAGATCTCCTGCTTGGTGAATTCGTGGTCCAT
>JASHVV010000034.1 GCA_030044385.1 Gammaproteobacteria bacterium | reverse complement strand
TTGTTGTCCCATTTGCCGTCGTTGCAGGATGCCTGCGTGGGCGGATTGGCGCCGCAGCGATACGCCGGGCTCCACAGGCCGGGATTACCCGTGCCGTAGTACACGAGCTTGAGGTCCGGGTCGTAGGCGTACCAGCCCCAGGCCGCGCCGCCGCCGCGCTTCCATTCGTCGCCGGGATAGGTCAGCCCGGTGTCGTGCCCATAGGTGCCGTACTGCGGATTGGCCTTGTTCGTCTCGGGTGTCAGGCCGACCTCGGCGTCGGTGCCGTTGCTGTAGTAGCTCCAGACCAGCTTGCCGGTCGCGAGATCGTAGGCGTCGACCCGCCCGCGTGCCCCGAACTCATCGCCACCGAAACCGGCGATCACCTTGCCGTCGGCGATCAGCGGCGCGTTGGTCACGGTCTCGCCCTTGTCGGGATAGGCGCGCTTGACCTCCCAGTCCACCTTGCCGGTGGTCGCGTCCAGCGCGATGAGATAGCCGTCGAGGGTATTGAAGACGACCTTGCCGTCCGCATAGTTCAGGCCGCGGTTGACGGTGTCGCAGCAGGCGCGCGGCACGGCCGAGAGATCGCGGTCCGTCTTCTTCAGGTAATTCCAGACCTCGACCGGATGATCGGGATCCGACAGATCCAACGCCTGCACGATGTTCGGCCAGGCGCTGACGAAGTACATCATCGGCTTGCCGTTGACGTTCACGACGATCGGTTGACCTTCGTGGCCGCGCAACGCGCCGGTGGACTGCGCCCAGATCATCTGCAGATGACTCGCGTTCTCCGGAGTGATCTGCGTCAGAGGGCTATGCCGATTGAGGGCATAGTTGTGTCCCATCGATGGCCACAGATCCGGGCTCGAAGGTTCCTGGGCCTGCGCGATCGAGGCCGCGCCGCAGGCCATGCCTGCGACCACGACGATTGCCGCCGGCGCCAGCAATGCCTTGCGCCAATTGGGTCGTTTCATATGTCCCCCTTTTGTGAGATTGCCGGCCCGGCGAGCACGGTCGCCTCGACGGCCAAGGATCGGAACTGATAGCTCATATCTCCTCCAAATTCTTGGTTCTTCGGAAATACGGTCGATTCCCACGCTCCTCCACGAACACAATTGCGGGGAAGCGACGCCATCCGGGGCGCACATGGTTGCGGACGCATGTCGGGCACGGTCGCGTTGTCGGGCGCTATGAATACACCCGCAGATACCGGCCTGCAACCGCAAACCCTGCGGGAATGCGGCCTTGCGAAACGCACGGCCCAATGTGTGGCGCGAGTGTGTCAACAATGGAACGCCGTGTGTCCTTCGCGGGACCTGACATTACGCGCCTGTAAGCGCCCGCCGCGGCGCGAGGATGCCTAACACGCGCCGGCGGCCGCGCGAGCGCCCGCTCGCAGCTTCAGCGCCACGGCAGCTGATGCGGGCTGCATCGGCCGCGCTCGCGCTCGCGGGGGGCGGGGCTTCCTGCCCCGTGCGGGGGTCGCAGATGTCTTCGGGGCGTTCGCTCCGTCACGTGGAACCGTGCTATGTTTACCCGGTTTACCGCCCATCCCGTGGAGCCCCCGATCACCATGTCGTCCTCTCCAGCTTCACCGAGCTCCGCGTCCCCCGCCAGCGCCGGGGCGCCCTTCATCTGGACGAATATCTTACTGTTTTCATTGACTTTTCTGGCAGCCGCCGTCCTGGTGCCCTGGTACGGCATCAGCCACGGCTATTCCGCCGCCGCCTGGGTCCTCATGGGCCTGTTCCTCATCGCCAATGAGATGTCGATCACCGCCGGATACCACCGGCTGTGGGCCCACCGGACCTATGACGCGCACTGGAGCCTGCGCCTCTTCTTCATGATCTTCGGCTCCATGGCGCTGCAGAACAGCGCCTGGGCCTGGTGCAGCGGCCATCGCCGGCACCACCTCAACGTCGATGACGTGGACCGCGACCCCTACTCCGCCCGGCGCGGCTTCTGGTTCTCGCACATCGGCTGGATGGTGCGGGAGTACCCGAGCGGCCGCGAGGACTTCAGCAACATCCCCGACCTGCGGCGCGATCCTCTGCTCGCTTTTCAGCACCGGCACTACGTGCCGCTCGTGCTCGTCACCAACTTCGGGCTGCCGCTCGCGGCCGGCTGGCTGGTGGGCGATGTCTGGGGCACCTTCTTCCTCGCCGGCGTGCTGCGCCTGGTGTTGAGCCATCACTTCACCTTCTTCATCAATTCCCTGGCGCACATGTGGGGCGAGCGCCCGTATACGGAGGAGAACACCGCCCGCGACAATCCGGTGCTCGCGGTGTTCACCTTCGGCGAGGGCTACCACAATTTCCACCACAGCTTCGCGCACGATTACCGCAACGGCGTGCGCTGGTGGCAGTGGGATCCGACGAAATGGCTGATCGCCGCCCTGCAGTGGGTCGGGCTGACGCGCCGGTTGCGGCGCACGCCCGTGTTCCAGATCCAGCGGGCGCTGCTGTCGATGCAGTTCACCCGCGCGCAGCGCAAGCTGGCCAGCCTGCCGGCGGTGGCGCCGCCTTCGCGGGTGAGCGAGCTGCGCCAGCGCGTGGCGCACGAGTACGACACGTTCCTCGCCGCGGTCGCGGAATGGGCCAAGGTGAAGGAGCAGTGGCTGGAAGAGAAGAAGCGAGCGGTCATCGAGCACTGGGAGCACGCCAGCTTCCAGCAGCGGCTGAAGGAGCTCGAGCGCCAGTTGCAGCTGCAGCGCCGCCGCCTGCGGCTACTCCAAGCGCAGCTCGCGTAGGTTAATGGCGCTGGATCCGGGCTCCTGCCCGGCCCAGCGCTGCTTTTGCCAACGCCGAAACGGCTAAGCGTGGTTTTTGCCAAAAGCTCCGCCACCT
>JASHVV010000282.1 GCA_030044385.1 Gammaproteobacteria bacterium | reverse complement strand
AGCGAGTCGCAGAGGCTGGAGCAGGCCTACAAGGTTCTCGAGGCCGCGCCCGGCGACAGCGATCAGGACGTGGTCAAAGCCTACCGCCGGCAGTTGAGCCGCCATCATCCCGACAAGCTGAAGGCCAACGGGCTGCCGGAATCGATGATCGAGCATGCCAAGCAGCGCACGCAGCAGATCATCGAGGCGTACGAGCTCATTCGCGAGCGGCGGGGGATTTAGTCCGCCTCCCGGGCCCATTCCTCGATGATCTCCTGCAGCGCTCGCAGCCCGTCGGTCAGGGCGGCGGGCCCGGGCTGCAGGATCACGGCCGACTTGATCTCCCGCACGAAGCCGCTGCGCACCGCCGGGATGCCGCTCCAGCCGGGCCGCGCGGCCACCTCCTCCGGCCGGAACTTCTTGCCGCACCACGAGCCGAAAATGATGTCGGGTGCGCGGCGCGGCACCTCCCGCGCGTCGGCGATGATCCGCTGGCGGCCGAGGGGCTGAGCCGCCAGCTCGGGAAAGCAATCCTCGCCGCCCGCGATCCCGATCAGCTCCGAGACCCAGCGAATGCCGGAGATCAGCGGCTCATTCCATTCCTCGAAGTACACGCGCGGACGGCGCGCAAGCGCGGCGGCGCGCGCGCGCGCCTTCTCGACACCGGCCTCGAGCTGCGAGATCAGCTCGGCCGTGCGCGCCTCGCAACCGATCATTCCGCCCAGCATGCGGATCATGCGCACGATTTCCGCGACGCTGCGTTGGTTGAAGAGGTGCACCTCCAGTCCCGCGCGTGCGAGCTGCGCGGCAATGTCCGCCTGCAGGTCGGAGAAGCCGAGGACCAGGTCGGGCTGCAACTCCAGGATGCGGTCGACCTTCGCGCTGGTGAACGCCGAGACGCGCGGCTTCTCCTTTCTCGCCCGCGCCGGCCGTACCGTGAAGCCGGAGATCCCGACGATGCGATGCTCCTCGCCGAGCAGGTACAGAGTCTCGGTCGTCTCCTCGGTGAGGCAGACGATGCGTTGGGGGAATCCATGAGCTGCAGAGGACACGCTGTGCCTATGGTACCTTGTCGGTGATGTCAGCGAGATTCTGGGCCTTTCTCGACTGGTGCTTCTTCGGCCCCGCCTCCCAGGGGGCCGGGAAGAGAGCACGGCTCATCCGTGGGATGCGCTATCCCTACGCGGTGGCGCGCGACTTCTCGCGCGGCGACATCAACCTGCGGGCCATGGGGCTCGTCTACACGACCCTGCTGTCGCTGATTCCGCTCGCCGCGTTCAGCTTTGCGATCCTGAAGCTCTTCGGCGCCCGCGGCGACCTCCAGCCCGTGGTCTACCAGCTCTTCAGCGCCCTGGGGCCTGCCGGAGCCAGCCAGCTGACCACTCGCGTCATGGCGTTTGCCAACAGCGTCAGCGGCGGCGTAATCGGCTCGGTGGGATTCGCGCTACTGGCGTGGACGCTGGTCGGCACCATCAAGAAGGTCGAGGACAGCTTCAATTTTCTCTGGCGAGTGCAGCAGCCGCGCAGCTTTGCCCGGCGGGTGAGCGAGTACATGACCCTGATCGTGGTCGGTCCGGTCATCCTCGTCGTGTTCATCGGCATGTCGCGCCGCGCGTTGGAGAGCGCCCCGATCCGCGAGCTCGGCCAGCTGCCGCTGCTCGACATGCTCATGGCGACGGGCGTGAAACTGGCGCCGTACGTGATGGTGAGCGCGTTCTTCACTGCGCTTTACCTCCTCGTCCCGAACACCCGCGTGCGTTGGCGGCCCGCCCTCGTCGGCGCTCTGGTGGCGGGCGTGCTGTGGGCGGCGGTGGGCCGGGGGTTCACGGCATTCGTCGTGCACTCCACGCGCCTGACCATCGTCTACGCCGGATTCGCTTTGATCGTCGCCGCGCTGCTGTGGACCTACCTCGGTTGGCTGATCCTGCTCGCCGGCGCGAACCTGTCGTTCTACGTCCAGAATCCGACCTACCTGCGGCTGGGCCTGCAGGAGCTCAAGCTCTCCAGCATCGAGGTCGAGCAGCTCGCCCTGCGCCTGATGTACTTCGTGGCCCGCACCCATGTCACGGGCGGCAGGCGCTGGAGCCTCAACGGTCTCGCCACGGAGCTCGGTCTGCCCGGCATCGCGGTCGCGCAGATGGCGGCGACCCTGGAGCGCTCGGGACTGCTGGTGGTCACCGAGGACGATGAGCTGCTGCCGGCGCGTGACATCGGTCACATTCCGGTCAGCGAGATATTCGAGATCGCGCGCAACCAACGAAGCGGCCACTTCAGTCCGCGCACGGTCTTCATCCCGGCGGTGGACCGCCTGATCGCGAGCGTCGATGAGGCTCGCCGCAGCCGCTGCGGCGATCTGACGCTGCGCGATCTCGTGGAAGAGCCGCCGCTGACGCTCGCCGCCGGCAAGCACCGCGGCTAAATCGTCATCACGCCCTGGTCGGTCCCGACCAGCAGCAGGTCCGCCGGCCGCCGGGCAAAGAGGCCTACCGTCACGACGCCCGCGAGGCACGCCAGCTCGCATTCGAGCGCCGGTGCGTCCGGGATGGAGAGGCCGTGGACGTCGAGAATGTCATTGCCGTTGTCGGTCACGAATCCCTGGCGCCAGACCGGCCGCGCGCCGCGCGCCTGCAGCCGCCGGGCGATGAGCGCGCGCGCCATCGGAATCACTTCGATCGGCAGCGGGAACGTGCCGAGCGCGTCGGCGAGCTTGCTCTCGTCGATGATGCAGATGAAGCGCGCCGCCGCCGCGGCGATGATCTTCTCGCGCGTGAGCGCTCCGCCGCCGCCTTTGATGAGGTGGCGCGCACGGGAGGCCTGGTCGGCGCCGTCGATATAGAGCGGCAGATCGGCGACGTCATTCAGATCGAGCACGGGAATGGCGGCCGCATCGAGCAGTGCCGTGGTGGCGTTGGAGCTCGACACCGCGGCGCGCACGCGTCCCGGATGCGCCGCCAGCGCCTCGATGAGGAAGCGCACCGTGGAGCCGGTGCCGACGCCGAGCACGGAGCCGGCGGGAATCTGCGCAAGAGCGGCCTCGGCGGCGCGCCGCTTCTTCGCATCGGCCTGTGATGGGGTCATGCGAATCCCGCCCTCCGGAAACGAACGTGCCCGCCGGAGCGGGCACGAGAATCGCGAATCGTCTTACTCGGCGGCCGCCGAAACGGCCGCCGAGTAAAGGCCTTACTTCTTCTTCGCAGCTTTCTTCTTGGCCTTCTTTTTCGCCTTCGCCATGTTGGCTCTCCAGTTGTCGGGTTAGTCCGAGGTCGGAGTATATACAGGTGAATCAAAAATACAAGCAAGGGTGGTGAAGATGTGCTAGCCCGCACGCTCGCAACGGATGACGCCGCGCTCCGTGATCACGAGGTCGAGCGGGACGTCGTGCGCCGCCGGCGCGATGCGGTCCACCTCCTGTGACGCATAACCGATTCCGACGAGCAGCGGCGCGCGCCACACGCTGCGGCGCCGCAGGAACTGCAGCGCGCGATCGTAGTAGCCCGCTCCCATGCCGAGCCGAGTGCCGTGACGATCGAAGCCGACGAGCGGCAGGAACACGACATCGAGCAGGCTGGCGCTCGCGAGCCGCGGCCCTTCGGGCTCGGAGATTCCGAAGCGATTCACGCTCCGCCGCTCGGTGAGCCGCGCGAAGCACATGGCGCGCACGCGCGGCCGCGGGTCGATGCGCGGCAGGTAGACGAGGCATCCGCGGCGCAGCGCGAGCGCGATGAGGCAGGAAGTGTCGAGCTCCTCGGCGGCGGCGGCGTAGACGGCGATGCGCCGGCCGGCGCGAAGACCGAGGGCGTGATCGGCATGGCGCGCGACTCGTCTCGCGGCGCGTGCGCGCTCGGCAGGGGCAACGGCCCGGCGCCTCGCCCTGAGGGACGCCCGCAGCGATCCGCGGGCGTCGGCCGTGCTGGAATCAAGAAGCGCCACCCGCCTGTGCCGGTGCGGGCCGTTGCTCTCGAACCAGAGCAACAGGTGGGGCGAGCTGTGACAGGTAAGGCTTTCCGCTCATGGCGGACTTGCACAGTGCTGCCGACGAGCCCTGCCCCTTGGGTGTTTCAATTAGGGTCCGAGGTAACCCGGTCCGCTTGTCGAACACCGCAGGCGACGCCGGGAACCACTCTACACCAAGGCCGCGGGGTTGTGGCGGTCGTGTGTCTCACAGCTCGAGTTGCTGCGCGCGCTCGAGCGCGGTCTCGACCCGCTCGCGCAGCGTGCGGACCTTGCCGCCGGCCTCGCTCTCGAGCTTGGCGTCGCGTCCGCGGAGCTGCAGCAGCTCGTGCGCCATGTTGAGCGCCACCATGACCGCGATGCGATCGAGGCCGACGACCTTGCCGCTGTCGCGGATCTCGCGCATGCGGCCGTTCAGGTACTCCGCCGCATCGAGGAGCGCCGAGCGCTCGTCATAAGGGCAGGCCACCACGTACTCTTTCTCCATGATGCGCACGCTGACGTGCGCCTGATCCTGACTGCTCATGCGCCATGCTCCAGGGTCTTCAGCCTGCCGATCATGGCCTCCACGCGGGTGCGTACCTGCTCGTTCTTCGACAGGAGCGAGGCGCGCTCCGTCGCCAGCGACTCGTGCCGCTGACGCAGTGCGCGATTCTCCTCCCGCAGATGATCCACGGTGGCCACCAGCTCCTCGATACGTCGCGCCAGGCGCGCCAGCTCCAGATCGAGCTGTGATTTGACGGTGTCGCTCATGGTGCCTGCGACTATAGTGCCGCGCTCTCGGCGGGGTCAATCGGGGTCTGCGGGCCTCGGGGTATCCTGAGGCATATAATGCGCACGTCCATGATCCAAGCGAACTACACGGACATCCAGCGCGTCCTGACGGACGAGCGCGCATTGGCGGACGCCGCAGAGGCGCACGGCACGCTGGCCGGTGCCCTGTGCGCCGGCGGCGGCTATCGTTTCGAGGACTGGCTGCACGAGATCCTGCCGGAGGGGAGGGCGCAGCCGCTCGGCGCCGCGACCCTGCGGGAGCTCTATACCGAGACCGCCGGCTCCCTGCGGGCGCCCGACATGGAGTTCGATCTGCTGTTGCCGGAGGAGGCGCAGGCGATCGACGCCCGCGCCACGGCGCTCGCCCAATGGTGTCAGGGCTTCCTGTACGGGCTCGGCTCGGGTGCCGTTCAGGATGCGGGCAGCCTGCCGGGTGACGTGGGCGAGATCGTCCGCGACCTTACGGAAATCAGCCGTGTCGGCGTTGACATCGCCCAGACCGAGGAATCGAATGAGAACGCCTATGCGGAGCTCGTGGAGTTCGTGCGCGTGAGCGTGCAGGTCATCTTCGAGGAGCTGGAGCCCGTGAGGGACCAGCCCTCTTCACCGGGAGCATCCCTTCATTGATCCGACATAAAACCGCCGCCCGGGGCGCGGCGCCTCGCCACGTCTCGCGCTCCTCGAGCGCGGCTCTGCAGGACCTGCGCAACGAGTTCGCGCGCCGCCGGCGCGCGCTGCTCAAGCTCATGGGGCGGGACTCCATCGCCATCCTGCCGGCCGCGCCGGTGCGTCACCGCAACAACGACGTCGAGTACGCCTACCGGCAGGACAGCGACTTCCATTACCTGACCGGCTTCGACGAGCCGGAATCGGTCGCGGTACTGGTTCCGGGACGCGATCATGCCGAATACATTCTGTTCGTGCGCGAGCGGGATCCCACGCGCGAGATCTGGGACGGACGGCGGGCCGGTCCGGCGGGGGCGCGGCGCGCCTTTGGCGCCGACGATGCTTTCCCCATCACCGACATCGACGAGATCCTCCCCGGGCTCATGGAGAACCGCGACAAGGTGTTCTATTCCATGGGCATGTATCCGGAGTTCGACCAGCGGGTGGTCGGCTGGGTGAACGGCCTGCGCACGCAGGCGCGCAACGGCCGCCATCCGCCGCAGGAGATCGTCGCCCTCGACCACTTCCTGCACGACATGCGGCTCTACAAGTCGCGTGCCGAGATCGGCCTGATGCGCGAAGCTGCGCGGATCGCCGCCGCGGCTCACGTGCGGGCCATGCGGTTCTGCCGCCCGGGGCTCAAGGAATACGAGGTGATGGCGGAGATCGTCCACGAGTTCCGGGCGCACAACGCGGACACGTCGTATCACCCCATCGTCGGCGGCGGCGACAACAGCTGCATCCTGCACTACCGCGAGAACGATCAGCCGCTCAAGGCCGGCGATGTCCTCCTGGTCGACGCCGGCTGCGAGTACGAGTCGTACGCCTCCGACATCACGCGTACCTTTCCCGTGAGCGGCCGCTTCACGCCCGAGCAGCGCGCCGTATACGAGGTCGTGCTCGAGGCCAACCGGGCGGCGATCGCCAAAGTGCGTCCGGGCAACCACTGGAACGAGCCGCACGAGGCCGCGGTGCGCATCGTCACGCACGGTCTGGTGAAGCTCGGACTCCTGAAGGGCCGGCCCGCGAAGCTGGAACGCGATGGCGCGTACCGGCGTTTCTTCATGCATCGTACCGGTCATTGGCTCGGCATGGACGTGCACGATGTCGGCGACTACAAGATCGGCGACGAGTGGCGGGTGCTGGAGCCGGGCATGGCGCTGACCATCGAGCCGGGTATCTACATCCCTGCAGGGGCTCGCGGGGTGCCGAAACGCTTCCAGCGCATCGGAGTACGCATCGAAGATGACGTGGTGGTCACCAAGACGGGTGTCGAAGTCCTCACTGACGGGGCACCGAAGGATGTCGCTGCGATCGAGAAACTGATGTCGAGTGCGGGTCGTGCCTGAGTCCAATCGCCCGACGCCACCGTCGCCGCGCTCAGCAGTGCACGAAGTCGACGTCGCGATCGTGGGCGGCGGACTCGTGGGGGCAAGCCTTGCGCTCGGCCTTGCCGGCACCGGCGTGCGAGTGCTACTCATCGAGAGCGTCGCCCCGGACTCCGCGGCTCAGCCCAGTTTCGATGAGCGCACGACGGCTCTCGGCAACGCCAGCCGGCGAATCTTCCAGGGTCTTGGCGTCTGGAATGATGTGTCGCAGGAAGCTGCGGCAATTCGCGCCATCCACGTCTCCGATGCCGGCCGCTTCGGGTTCGCGCGCCTGAAGGCCGCCGA
>JASHVV010000281.1 GCA_030044385.1 Gammaproteobacteria bacterium | reverse complement strand
CCGACCAGGCGCTCGCCCTCCGAGAGGCGGATGAGCCGCACGCCCTGGGTGTTGCGCCCGAGCTCCGAGACCTCATCGACGCCCGTGCGCACGAGCGTGCCGGTCGAGCTGATCAGCATGATTTCCTGGCCGGGCAGCACCTGCAGCGCCGCGACCGTGGTGCCATTGCGGTCCGAGGTCTGCATGGCGATGACGCCCTGGCCACCCCGGCCGTGCACGGGGAAGTCCGCGACCGGAGTGCGCTTGCCGTAGCCCGAGGCGGAGGCCGTGAGCACGCAGCCGCTGCCCTCGCCGGGGCCGACCACGATGAGCGCGATGACTTCCTGGCCCGCCGCGAGCTTGATGCCCCGGACACCCGCGGCCTCGCGGCCCATGTGCCGGACCTCGCCTTCCTGGAAGCGGATGGCCTTGCCGCCGCTCGAGACCAACATGATCTCGCGCTCCCCGTCGGTGATGGCGACCCCGACCAGCCTGTCGTCGTCATGAAGGTCGACGGCGATGATGCCGCTCGGGCGCGGGCGCGAGAACGCCGTAAGGGGGGTCTTCTTCACCGTGCCCTGGCTGGTCGCCATGAACACGTAGTGCTGCTCGTCGTACTGCTTCACCGGCAGCAGCGCATTGATCTTCTCGCCGGGCTCGAGCGGCAGCAGATTCACCATCGGCTTGCCGAGGGAGCTGCGGCCGGCCTGCGGCAGCTCGTAGACCTTGAGCCAGTAGACCTTGCCGCGGCTCGAGAAGCAGAGCACGGTGTCGTGGGTGTGCGCGACGAAGAGCTTCTCGACGAAGTCCTCGTCCTTGACGGCGGTGGCCGCCTTGCCGCGGCCGCCGCGGCGCTGCGTCTGGTATTCCGACAGCGGCTGCGACTTCGCGTAGCCGGCGTGCGAGAGGGTCACCACCACATCCTGCGGCTCGATGAGGTCCTCGGTGCTGAGGTTGAGATGCTCGCGGTTGATCTCCGTGCGCCGGGCGTCGCCGTAAGTCGCGCGGATCTCGATGAGCTCGCCGCGCACCACCTCGGTGAGGCGCTCCGGCCGCGCCAGGATGTCGCCCAGGTCCGCAATGCGGCCGAGCAGCTCCTGATACTCCGCGATGATCCTGTCCTGCTCCAGGCCGGTGAGCCGGTTCAGGCGCATATCGAGGATGGCTTGTGCCTGCGCCTCCGACAGCCGGTACTGTCCATTGGGGGCATCGGGACCGTCGGCGAGGCCCGTGCCGGCGGGGAGCCCGCTCGGCCGGGTCGACACCGCGCCGGCGCGCCGCAGCAGCGAGGTGACGATTCCGGGCGGCCAGCCGCGTCCCATGAGGGCCGCGCGCGCCTCGGCGGGCGCCGGCGCCGCCTTGATGAGCGCGATCACCTCGTCGATGTTGGCCAGCGCAACCGCGAGGCCCTCGAGGATGTGGGCGCGCTCCCGGGCCTTGGCGAGATCGAAGATGGAGCGGCGGGTGACCACCTCGCGCCGGTGACGGATGAAGGCATCGAGCATGTCCTTCAGCGCCATCAGCTTCGGCTGCCCGTCCTGCAGCGCGACCATGTTGATGCCGAACACCGTCTCCATCGGCGTCTGCGCGTAAAGGTTGTTGAGCACGATCTCGCTCACCTCACCGCGCTTCAGCTCGATGACGATGCGCATGCCGTCCTTGTCCGACTCATCACGCAGGCCGTCGGCCGCGATGCCGTCGATCAGCTTCTCGCGCACGAGCTGCGCGATGCGCTCGATCAGCCTCGCCTTGTTGACCTGGTAGGGCAGCTCCGTGACGATGATGGCCTGCCGGTCGCCCCTGCCAACCTCCTCGATGCTGACCCGGGCGCGCACCGACAGCCGGCCGCGGCCGGTGCGGTAGGCGGTCGCGATCTCCTGCGCTCCGTTGATGATGCCGCCCGTCGGGAAATCCGGACCCGGGACGTGCTGCATCAGCGCCGCGAGCGGCAGCGCCGGATCGTCGAGCAGCGCGAGACAGGCATTGACGATCTCCGTGAGGTTGTGCGGCGGGATGTTGGTCGCCATGCCGACGGCGATGCCGGTCTGCCCGTTGACGAGCAGGTGCGGGATCCTCGTCGGCAGGACCGAGGGCTCGAGCTCCGACTCATCGTAATTCGGCGTGAAATCGACCGTTTCCTTGTCGATATCGGCGAGCAGCTCGTGCGCGAGGCGCGACATGCGCACCTCCGTGTAGCGCATGGCCGCCGGCATGTCGCCGTCCACGGAGCCGAAATTGCCCTGGCCGTCGACCAGCAGGTAGCGCATCGAGAAGGGCTGCGCCATCCGCACGATGGTGTCGTACACCGCCGTGTCGCCGTGCGGGTGGTACTTGCCGATCACATCGCCCACCACGCGCGCGGACTTCTTGTACGGCTTGTTCCAGTCGTTGCCAAGCTCCCGCATGGCGAAGAGCACGCGACGGTGCACGGGCTTCAGGCCGTCACGGACGTCGGGCAGCGCGCGCCCGACGATGACGCTCATGGCGTAGTCGAGGTAGGACTGCCGCATCTCGTCTTCGAGGCTGACCGGCAGGATTTCTCGGGCGATCTCGGACATCGGGTAATGTTAGCATATAGGCATGATGCGCATGTCCCTGGAGCCGCCGCCGCCGCCCAATGCCGATCACGGCGAGCTGTCGAAATTCGACGCGCTGGCGCACCGGTTCTGGGACCCGCACGGGGAGTTCCGGCCGCTGCACCTGCTGAATCCGGTGCGGCTCGGGTTCGTCGCGGAGCACGCGCGCGTCGCGGGCGCACGCGCGCTCGATGTCGGCTGCGGCGGCGGCCTGCTCAGCGAAGCCCTGGCGCACGCGGGCGCCAGAGTCACCGGAATCGACCTTGCGCCCGGCATGGTCGAGGTGGCGCGGCTGCACGCCGCCGAGGCGGGCCTCGACATCGACTACCGCGTGGCCGCGGCCGAGGAGCTCGCCGCGGGCACGGAGCGGTTCGATGTCGTCACCTGCATGGAGATGTTGGAGCACGTGCCGCGGCCGCAGCACATGCTCGCGACGCTGTCAGCGCTCGTGCGTCCCGGCGGCTCGGTGTTCGTCTCGACGCTCAATCGCAACCTCAAGTCCTTCCTGCTCGCGATCGTCGGCGCCGAGTACGTGCTCAAGCTGCTGCCGCGGGGCACCCACGAGTACGACCGGCTCATCCGCCCCTCGGAGCTCGCGCGCTGGGCGCGCGCCGCCGGCCTCGCGCCCCGCGCCATGGCCGGCATCGAGCTCAATCCCTACACCGAGAGCTGCCGGCTGACCCGCGATCCTGCCGTCAACTATCTCGTTTACCTCGAGCGGGTGGAGGCGTAGCCCGCCGATGCCGCCCGGACCGATCACCGCCGCCTCGCTCGCCGTCGCGATCGCGATCGCCCTCGTCCTGGGCGCGGCGCTCGGATACCTCCTCGGGCAGCTGCGCGCGGTGCGGCGCGTCGAGTCGCTGCGCGTGGAGCTCGAAGCCGCGCGCGTGCGCCTGGAGGCCGGAGCGCGCCAGGAAGCCGAGCGCATCGCCTTCCTCGAGCAGTCGGAGACGCGCCTGCGCGCCTCGTTCGACACGCTGGCGGGCGAAACGCTGCGCGCCAACAGCGAGCTCTTTCTCCAGCTCGCGCGCGAGGCGCTCGGGCGCGACCAGGCAATCGCCGCGGGCAGCCTCAAGGAGCGCGAGGCGGCCATCGCACAGCTCATCGAGCCGCTGCGCGCGGCGCTGCAGCGGACGGAGCAGCAGACTCAGGCGCTCGAGCGCGAGCGGCGCGAGGCCTATGCCGCGCTGCGCACGCAGATCGAGTCGCTGGCGAGCGGCCAGAGCCAACTCCAGCGCGAGACCCGCAATCTGGTGACCGCGCTGCGGCGCCCGGAAGTGCGCGGCCGTTGGGGCGAGCTGACCCTGCGCCGGCTGGTGGAGCTCGCGGGCCTCAGCGAGCACTGTGATTTCACGGAGCAGCTGCACGTTGCCGGCCAGGACGGGGCGCTGCGCCCGGACCTCGTCGTCCACATGCCGGACACTCGCGACCTGGTCATCGACGTGAAGACGCCTCTCGATGCGTATCTCGAGGCACTCGAAGCGCAGACGGACGAGCAACGGCAGCAGGCCCTCAAGAAGCACGCTCAGCAGGTCGAGATGCGCATCCGGCAGCTCGCCTCCAAGGCCTACTGGGCGCAGTTCGAGCACAGTCCGGAGTTCGCGGTGCTCTTCCTGCCGGGAGATCAGTTCCTCACGGCGGCGCTCGCGGAGCGGCCGGAGCTGCTCGAGGACGCCCTCAAGCAGGGAGTCATCATCGCCACGCCCTCCAACCTGATCGCGCTGCTGAAGACCGTGGCCTACGGCTGGCGCCAGACCGCGGTGGCGCAGAACGCCGCGGTCATCCGCGAGCTCGGCCAGGAGCTGTATCGCCGGCTCGGGACCTTCACCGGACATCTGGAGCGCCTCGGCGCGCGGCTCGGCGCCGCCGTCGATGCTTACAACTCGGCGGTGGGCTCGCTCGAGCGGCAGGTGCTGCCGCAGGCGCGCCGCTTCCCCGAGCTCGGCGTGACGGCCGACGCGCCGCTCGACACGCTCGATCCCATCGAGCAGCTCGCGCGCGCGACGACGCCGGTCGCCGGCATCGAGCCTCCTGCCGGCGATACCCGTGAGGCGTGAGGCCGAAGGCTCCCCTCCCTACTGGGCCTGGCTCTACTCCCCGCCACGCCTGCGCCCCATCCTGCAGGCTCTGCTTGCCATCGAGCACGAGATCCGCGCCGCGCTGCGACCGGGGCTCGACCATCACGTCGCGCACGTGCGGCTCGAGTGGTGGCGGGAGGAATGCGTGCGCTGCGCTCACGGGACGCCTGCGCACCCCCTCACTCAAAGCCTGCTCGAGGCCTGGCGCGCGGTCGCGCGCGATGCCGGCCGGCAGGATTCCCCGAGCTCGGCGGATCCGAGCGGACTCATAGATACCGCGCAGTGGGATCTCGCCGGCGCGACATTCGCGACCCGTGCCGAGCTCACGGGCTACTGCGACCGCTGGGCCTCGGCGATGACGCAGATCGCCGCGACCGGTGCAGGCGGCGCGGCCGGTACGGCCGGCGCGGCTGACGCGGTCGGCGCGGCGCCGTTCGGGCGCTCCCTCGGGCGGGCTCTGAAGGAGATCGAGCTCCTCGCCGATCTCGCCCCGGATGCGAGCCGCGGGCGGCTGCGTCTGCCCCTCGATGAGCTCGAGCAGGCGGGCGTCGAGCCTTCGGCGCTCGCGCGGCCGCCGTGGCCCCCTGGGCTGTGCGCTCTCCTGCGCTCGCGTCAGCGGCAGCTGCGCGAAGCGCTCGC
>JASHVV010000280.1 GCA_030044385.1 Gammaproteobacteria bacterium | reverse complement strand
GATCTCATCCTCGTCGCCGTCGCGCTGGGCTGGCTGCTGGGCCATGGCTCGAGCGTGCTGCTGATCCTCGCGGCCTATGGCGCCGTGATGTGGAAGCTGAAGGGAACGACGATCGGCGGCATCGTCTGCGATCTGAAGGTCGTGCGCATCGGCGGCGGGCCGCTCGACTGGGGGAGCGCGATCATCCGCGCCCTCGGCTGCTTTCTGTCGCTCGTGGTCGCCGGCCTGGGATTCATCTGGATTGCCGTCGACGCCGAGCACCAGGCCTGGCACGACAAGATCGCCGGCACCGTGGTGGTGCGGGTGCCGAAGGGCGTTGGACTGATCTAGTTGGATTGATCTAGTTGGATTGATCTGGGAGGGTCTCATGGGAGCTCAGTTGCAGGAAAAAACGCAGGCCGATGTGGTGGTGCTCGATCCCCCGTCGGCCAGAGCGCGGCGCAGATGGCTGTACGGGGCCGCGGGGGCCGTGGCGGTCATCGCGATTGCCGCCGCCATCTGGATGAGCGAGGCGTCGGCGCCCAAGGCGGTCACGACCCTTGCGGCGCAGGCCGGCGCTCCCCTCGTCAGCGTCGTCACGCCCGGCGTGCAGCCCGTCTCCACTGAAGTCAACTTCACCGGGACGATCGAAGCGCGGCACCAGCTGCCGATCGGGAACTCCGGCGACACCGGCCGGATCGTCGCGGTCTACGTGCAGGTGGGCGATTCCGTGAAACGCGGGCAGCTGCTGGCGAAGCTGGATGACTCGGTGCTCGCGCCGCAGGTCGAGCAGTTGACGGCCTCGCTCGCGCAGGCGCGCGCGCAGGCGGCTCTGTCCGCCGCCGAGTATCGGCGCGGCGTCGCGGCCGGGCCGGCTGGCGGGTTGTCGGCCCAGGACATCGAGAAACTGCAGGCCGCCGCCATCATGGATGCGGCGAACATCAAGGTAGTGGCCGCGCAGCTCGCGGTCATGCGCGCGAAGCTCGCGTTGACGCGGATCGTCGCCCCCGTGGACGGCGTCGTCCTCACCCGCAATGCCGAGGTAGGTCAGATCGCAGGCTCCGGCGGTCCGGCGCTGTTCGACCTCGAGGATGCCGGCCAGGTCGAGATGATCGGCCAGATCGCGGAGCAGGACATGACGGACCTGAAGGTCGGCCAGTCGGCCGACGTCTACCTGATCGGCAACTCCCGGCCGTTCGTGGGCCACATCTGGCTGCTCGGCGCCGTCATCGATCCGCAGACCCGGCTCGGCGAGGTTCGCATCGCCCTGACTCCCGATCCCGCGTTGCGGCCGGGCGCATTCGCCCGCAGCTCGGTGACGCTCGCGCGCGCGCAGCGGCCGGTCCTGCCGCAGACCGCTGTCATGGCCGACAGCGAGGGATCGTACGTGTACGTGATAACTGCACTCGGCGAGGTGCAGCGCCGCGCGGTACGCGTCGGCAGCGTCACTCCGGCCGGCGTCGTGATTGCGGATGGACTGACGGGACATGAGCGCGTCGTCTCGATGGATGGCGGATTCCTGCACAGCGGTGAGCAGGTGACCGTCGATGTGACCGCGGCGCCGCAGTCATGAAGAACATCTCCGCATGGGCCATCCGGCACCCGGTGTTGCCCATGGTGCTGTTCGCGGTGCTGCTGTTCGCGGGCACGATCGCGTTCATCAGGCTGCCGGTCACGCTGAACCCGCCGATCGCGTACCCGATGGTGTCGGTGAACATCAGCCAGCCCGGCGCCGCCCCCGAGGAGGTCGAGACCCAGATCGTCCGCCGGGTCGAGGCCGCGGTGGCCAGCATCCCGGACATCAATCACATCACCTCCGTCGCCCAGGAAGGCGGCGAGGAAACGGACATCGAATTCCGCATCGGCACGCCGATCGATCGCGCCGTGGCCAATGTGCGCAACGTCATCGACCAGGTGCAGGTCGATCTGCCGCAGGACATCCAGCCGCCGATCGTGCAGCAGATCCGGGTCGGCGGCGGCCCGGTCGTCTATTACGACGTGAGCGCCGCCGGCATGACGCCGCAGGCCGTGTCCTGGTTCATCGACAACACCATCACCAAGAACCTGCTGACGGTGCCGGGCGTGGCGCAGGTCTCGCGCTACGGCGGCGTCGATCGGCAGATCAACGTGGAGCTCGATCCGGCCCGCATGCAGGCCCTCGGCATCACCGCCTCACAGGTCAACGACCAGCTGCGCGATCTCAACATCGACATGCCGGGAGGCCAGGCGGATCTGGGCGACGGTGAGCAGCTGATCCGGGTGCTGGGCGGCGCCGACACGGTGCGGCAGCTCGCCGACACGCAGATCGTGTTGCCGGGCGGGCGGTTCGCGCGCCTGGGAGACATCGCCGACGTGCGTGACGGCGCGGCCGAGATCCGCAGCTATGACTTCCACAACGGCCGCGCGGCCATCTCGTTCGCGGTATCCCAGGCGCCGAACGTCTCGGACGTCTCGGTCCTGAACGGAGTCGAGCAGGCGCTCGACAAGATCCGCAAACAGTATCCCGCCATCAGGATCGACCGGTCCTTCACCACGGTGACCTTCACGGAGAAGAACTACCACTCCGCGATGAGCGCGCTCATCGAGGGCTCTTTGCTCGCGGTCCTGATGGTGTGGTTCTTCCTGCGCGATCTGCGCGCGACGCTGATCTCGGCGTTGGCCATCCCGCTCGCCACCATTCCGACCTTCCTCTTCATGCAATGGGTCGGCTTCTCGCTCAACCAGATCACCCTGCTCGCGCTGTCGCTCGTCTCCGGCGTGCTGGTGGACGATGCGATCGTCGAGATCGAGAACATCGTGCGCCACAAACGCATGGGCAAGAGCGCCTTCCAGGCGGCGCTCGATGCCGCCGACCAGATCGGCCTCGCCGTCATCGCGACCTCGGCGACCATCATCGCCGTCTTCATGCCGGTGAGCTTCATGGGCGGCATCATCGGCCAGTTCTTCAAGCAGTTCGGGCTCACGGTCGCCGCCGCCGTCTTCTTCTCCCTGCTCGTGGCGCGATTGCTGACGCCGGTGATTGCCGCCTACGCGCTGAAATCCGACGGCGGCCACATCGAGGCGGGCGATGGGCCGATCATGTCCGGCTATCTCAGGGTGCTGCGCTGGTCCGTGCGCCACCGCTGGAAGACGATCATCTGCGGCACCCTGTTTTTTGCCGTCTCGATCGTCGGCCTGATGCTGATGCCGAAATCCTTCATCCCCGATTCGGACTCGAGCAATACCGCGCTGCACATCGAGCTGCCGCCGGGCGTGTCGCTCAATGACACCAGGACGGTCGCCGATGATGTGTATCGCATCATCGCGCGCCAGCCCGAAGTGGCAAGCGTGGACGAGTCGGTCGGGGACGGCTCCCTGAACGTCGCCGATCTCTACATCACGCTGGTGCCGCCCGGCAAGCGCAGCGTCAGCCAGCAGAGCTGGCAGAACCGGATGCTCGGGCTGTTGAAGTCGGTTCCGGACGCGCGGATGAACTTCCAGACGCAGAATGGCGATTCCGACGGGCATGCCATCACGATCGATCTGACGGGGGATGACCTCGCACTGGTATCCCGTACGGCCCGCCGCGTCATGGAGCAGATGCGCGCACTACCAGGAGTCGTCGACGTCGGCTCCGACGACGATCTACCCCAGCCGGAGATTCTGATCCATCCCAGATTCGACCTTGCGGCACATCTGGGCGTCACCGTAGCGGACATCAGCGATACCATCCGCATCGCGACGCTCGGGGATCTGGTGCAGAACGATGCCAAGTTCACCCTGCCCGATCGCCAGGTGCCGATCCTCGTCAGCCTCCAGCGCTCGGCCCGGACGGATCTCAACGCTCTCGAGAATCTGCCGGTGCCAACCTCGAGCGGCGGCTCGGTGCCGCTGCAAGCCGTCGCCGACTTCAGCTTCGGCGAGGGACCGACGACGATCAACAGCTACGATCAGAGCCTGCGCGTCGCCATCGATGCCGACCTGAACGGCATCCAGCTCGGCACGGCGATGAAGGAGATCCATGCCCTGCCGCTGCTGAACCACCTGCCTCAGGGCGTGCGGCTGGTCGAGACCGGCAATGCGCAGCTGATGAGCGAGCTCTTCACGGACTTCGGCATCGCCATGCTGACCGGGATCCTGATGGTGTTCGCGGTCCTGGTGCTCCTCTTCGTGCGCATACTGCAGCCGCTCACCATCCTGTCCTCGCTGCCCTTGTCTCTCGGCGGCGCGGTGCTCGCTCTCGTGCTGACCCGGAATCCGCTGTCGCTCGGCGTGATGATCGGCTTCCTGATGCTGATGGGCATCGTCGCCAAGAACGCGATCCTGCTGGTCGACTTCGCGATCGAGGAGATGCGCGCCGGGAAGGACCGGCTGACGGCCCTCCTGGAGTCAGGGCACAAGCGCGCCCGCCCCATTGTCATGACCACGGTTGCGATGGTCGCGGGCATGACGCCGGTGGCGCTGGCGTTCGGAGACGCGTTCCGCTCCCCAATGGCGATTGCCGTGATCGGCGGCCTCATCACCTCCACCGCGCTCACCCTGATCGTGGTTCCGGCCGGTTTCACGCTGATCGACGACATCGAGCGCTGGGTCGGTCCCAAGTTGAGCCGCGTGCTGATCGCGGAGCCGACCGCGCCGCCGCCTCCCGAGCGCGAGCCCGCCGCCTGACCCAGGCACGTTTGTCGCTAGGCGCAGGCTCATGACGCGCGAGAGCCCGCCCCAGCCAGCGCCCGGGAAACGGCACCCGGGCGCTGCAGCGGCGGATCGCAACGCAACAGCGCCGGAGATGGATGCCCTCTGGCGCGAGACGAGCGATCAGGAGCACTTCGCGCAGTTCCACGAGCTGCAGCGCAAGGCGCGGCTGCTCGAATGGGAAATCCAGCGGCGCATCATGGTGGAGCGGGCGCTCGCGGAGCGGGACCGGGAGCTGAGGGACTTCCTGCAGAACGCGCTCGAGGGGCTGCTCAAGGTCGGGCCCGAGGGCACCATCTTCTGGGTGAACGGCGCGGGCCTGGAGCTCCTCGGCTGCCGCGAGGCGGAATGCGTCGGCCACGCGATCGAGGACTTTTACTTCGATTCGTCGGATGCCCGGGAATCGCTCGACCGGCTGCTCGCGGGCAAGAGTCTGCGCAACCACGCGGCGGCGCTGCGCCGCCGCGACGGATCGGTGCGGTACGTGCGCGTCGCGGCCAACGCGTTGTGGGATGCGGGCCGGCTGATCCACAGCCGCTGGTTCATCCGCGACGTCACGCACGAGAGGCTGTCGGAAGGAGCGCGCGCGCACCTCGCCGCCATCGTCGAATTCTCCGACGACGCCATCATCAGCAAGACTCTGCAGGGCATCGTCCGCTCCTGGAACCGGGCCGCGGAGCGGCTGTTCGGCTATTCCGCGGAGGAGGCCGTCGGGCAGAACATTACCCTGATCATCCCGGCGGAGCGGACGGAGGAAGAGACCGACATCCTGCGCAAGCTGCGGCGCGGCGAGCGCGTCGAGCACTTCGAGACGGTGCGAGTCGCCAAGGACGGCCGCCACATCGACGTGGCACTCACCATCTCGCCCATCCGCGACGGCAACGGAGTCGTCATCGGCGCCTCGAAGGTGGCGCGCGACATCACCGAGAAAAAAGCGTACGAGGAGGCTCAGCAGCGCATCATCGGCGAGCTCCGCCTGGCGCAGGAGGCGCTGCGCGAGGCGGACCGCCGCAAGGACGAGTTTCTCGCCGTGCTGGCGCACGAGCTGCGCAACCCCTTGGCGCCGATCCGCTACGCGGTGGCGATGGCGCACAAGGAGGGCCGCAGCGACACCGAGCGGCTGCAGGCGCAGGCCATCATCGAGCGCCAGGTCGAGCACATGCGGCGGCTGCTCGACGACCTCCTCGACGTCTCGCGCATCACGCGCGGCACGCTCATCCTGCGGCGC
>JASHVV010000279.1 GCA_030044385.1 Gammaproteobacteria bacterium | reverse complement strand
GGTCGCCCGCGACCCTCGGCTCAGGTCGACAACAGCGCCTGCGCCTCCTCGGCCCAGAAGAGCGAATCGACGTATGCGGCGCGGATCAGATGCGGCGCCAGGTCCGCATACACAGCGTGGTCCCAGACGCCTCGCTCGTACGCGCGAGTGCATTGGAGCGCGGCGCCGAGCGGCCCCTCGCCCGCAATGAGCGCCCTGACTACGGCGGGCGTGAGCGGCAGCTCTTCCACCACCTTGCGGGTCGGCATACCGAGCAGCGCGTTGAGGAGCGAGAAGAGACCCGTGATGAAGAACGGGCCGGCATCGCGTGCGCCCGCGAGCTTGCCGAGCTGCTCGCACATGCGGCCGCGGGTCATGGCCTGCATCAGGAGGCTGGGCGGGCGATCGTCGAGCCCCTGCAGGCAGAGCAGGCTGCAGAGCTGGCGCAGCGTATCGAGCCCCAGGATGACGATGGCCTGGCGGATGGATTCGATCCGCCGCGGCAGGTTGTAGTAGCTCGAGTTGATGCAGCGCAGGACCCGGTAGGAGAGAGACACGTCCTGGCTGAGAAGACGCTCGACCTCATCGAGCGAGTAGTCTTCGCTCTGCAGCGCTGCCGCGAGGCGCAGCGTGCCGAGCCGGCTCACCGGTACCCGCCGGGCGCTGAAGGTCTCGGGCTGCTGCAGGAAGTTGCCCTGGAAGCCCTTGAATCCCAGCTCGACGCAACGCTCGAAATCCTCCCGGCTCTCGACGTTCTCCGCGATGAGCTCGAGGCCCGCGGCCTGAAGCTGCCGCGCCAGCCGGGCGAGCTCGTCGGCGGGAGGGTAGTTGACTTCCAGCTTCACGACATCCGCCACCTCGAGCAGCCGCGGGTCGCTGTCCGGAGGCGCGTAATCGTCGAGCGCAATGCGATGGCCGCGCGCGCGCAGCGTACGGATGCCCTGGAGGACCTGAGGAGTCGCGCGCACGTCCTCGAGGACCTCGATCACGATGCGTCCCGGCTGCAGCGGCAGATCCGGCAGCTTCACCAGCAGCTCTTGCGGAAAGTTGATGTGCACCGGCAGTCCCCCGGCCAGCCGGTCGAGCCCGATCTCCAGCGCGGCGCCGGTGATGACTTCCAGGGTGGCGCCGCCGGGATCGCCGAATTGCGCGGTGCGGCTCGTGGGAGAAGCCCGGTAGAGCAGCTCGTACGCCACGACGGCCATCGACGCGTCGTAGATAGGCTGCCGCGCCACAAACACTTCGGGCCGTGGGGAGCTCACTGTGGTGCCCGGACGCCTATCGTTACCCAGGAGTCCGGTTGTGGCTGACCCTGCCAGTCCAGGCCCTCGATGGTGAGCTGGTAGTTGCCCGGGCCCAGCGCGGTGTCGTTGAGCGCAATCCTGAGGTTACCGTCGGAGTCCTTGGCGAGGTGATCGATGATGCCGACGCGGCCCTGATCGATGCGATCGATGGTGATGCGGAAGAGGCGATACGGCGAGCGCGACTCGTCGATGTGGAAGTCGGCGAGCTGGCCCTCGCTGCCGCCTCCGATGACGATGGCGGGAGTGTCCGAGGCGCCGTCGCGGCTCGGGAGCAGGCGGATGTCGCGAGTGCTGGCTGCCGGCTCCAGCGGACGCTCGGTCGCTTGCTGCAGCAGGGAGACGATACGGCTGCTCTTGTGGGCGCTGCCGTCGGCGACGATCGTGAGCGCAATGGCCAGCACCAGGGTGGCACCCAGCAGGCCGAGAACGATCCCGAGCTTCTGCCAGAAGGGCTTCGGGGGCTCCGCCCAGGGCTCGGGCTTGCCGCCGGCCTCCAGCAGCCGCAGCGCGGCGTTCACGCGCTCGGGAATCCCGAGCTCATCGAGGAGCTCGGGGTGCTCGCGGCAGAAGCGCTCGAAGTCGGTCGCGCCCCTGATGGGCAGCCGCCCGGAGAGGTAGCGCTCGACGACCTGATTGCGCGCGATGAAGTCGCGATCCATCAGCTCCGGGCCACGCGGCGCAGGCAGCGGCGCGCCATCGGCGGAAGGGGATGCGACGACGGGCTCTGGCACGGCGGTCGGCCTGGGAGGCGGCGGACTCGCGGCGGCAGGTGTGGCAGGGGCAGGTGTGGCGGCGGCAGGCGTCGCGGGGGAGGGCGTCGTGGTGGAGGGTGGTGCCGCGGCGGCGGGAGGTGCCGCGGGCGGCGGATTCGCGGCGGCCGGCTTCGGGCGCGGCGGTGATTGCTCGCTCGCCAGCAGGAGCTTCTCTGCGTGCGCGGCCTCCTCCGCGGTGGCCTCTGCCGGCTGCGGCGCGGACACGGGCACGGGAGAGCGGCCGCCGGCGCCCGGTTCCCGCGGCGACGGGGGCAGCGCATCGAGGGGTGCTTCCACCGGCAGGTCCGTCAGCGGCTCGGCAAGGGGGCGGGGGCTGGGATCCGTCATGTCTGCGGGCGACCTCCGGCAAGCGTGATCGCATCCTGCAACGCGGGCCGGTGCAAGCCAACCTGCCGCCTCACAGATCCGCAGCCGCCCGTCCCCGAACCGTGACCCCGGTCGCACTTCCGCGGCGCGCGAGCGCGATGCCGCACCGGTACTGCGTCACATTCCACGCCGGCCGGCTGCGTTAAATTGCCTATGCAAATGATTTCCCCCGAGCCCCTCGAGCACGAGAGCTTTCCGGATTCCGCGCACGCGCAGGAGCTGCGCCGCGGTTTCCCGGAGCTGCGCTTCGCGCCCGATCTCGAGCGGCTCTTCCAGTCGTTCCAACTGCGGAGCGCGCGTACGCGCGTGCGCTTCTTCCAGTTCGCGTTGGGTCTGCTCGCGATCGCCGCGACCGTCAAGCTCACGGTGTTGGATGCGGTGCCGTGGGGCGATGTGGCGCTCGGCTGGCTCGGACTGGTGATTCCCGCGTGTCTGGTGTTGGCGGTCGTTTCGTGCAGCCGTCTGTACGAGCGGCTGTATCTGCCGGCCTCGAGGGTGCTGCTTCCCATCATCGCCACCGCGGCCGCATTCGGCATCGCGGACCGGCACGTCGCCGGGCATCCGGAGCCCTTCTGTTTCCTGACGACCTTCAGCATCGCGGTGTTCTTTCTGGGCGGGCAGCTCTTCCGCGAGGCGCTGGTCGTCAACGCCGTTATGGTCGGTGCGCTCGGCATCGCGCTGGGGCACGCCGGGTGGCCCGCCGCCGATGTGGCCTATTACACGACGGAGTTGGTGATCACCAGCGCCGTCGGCGGTTTCGTCTACCAGGGCATCGAGCGGCAGTTGCGCACGTCGTTTCTCGAGCGCCATCTGTTGCGGGAACAGGTGGCGCACGACGGCCTCACCGGCCTCAAGAACCGCGGCGCGTTCGACGACGACTACGCCCGTCTCTGGCAACAGGCGATGCGCGACCGCCGCTCGCTGGCGATCCTCCTCATCGACGTCGACCACTTCAAGCCCTACAACGACCGCTACGGCCATCAGGCCGGAGATCGGGCGCTGCGGCACGTGGCGCAGGTGGTGCAGCGCTGCGCGCGCCGGCCGCTCGACGTCGCCGCGCGTTATGGCGGCGAGGAATTCCTGGTGGCGCTCTACGACCTGCGCGCCGAGGCCGTGCGGGAGATCGCGGAGGAGCTGCGGGCGAGCATCCAGGGACTGGCGATCGAGCACGACGACTCACCGGCGGGGGTCGTGACCGCGAGCATCGGGGTGTCGATCGTGAGCCCCCGGCAGGGTCGCAGCCCCGAGGGCGCCGTGCAGCTCGCGGACGAGGCGCTCTATGCCGCCAAGCAGGGCGGCCGCAACGGGATCCGGCTGGTGGATTGCTTCGGCGTCAACTACTCGACCGGCGCGTTCCGCCGCAGCGCGTGACGCTCGAGGAAGTGCTCGACCTTGTCACGGTAGGTGCGTGAGAGCTTGAGCTCCTGACCGCCGTCGAGCGTGAGGAAGTATTCCCCGTTCATGTGCGCGCGCAGGCTCTTGACGAAGCGCAGGTTGACGATCGTCGAGCGGTGCACGCGCTGGAAGAGCCGCGGGTCGAGGATCTCCTCCAGCTCCTTCATCGTGCCCCTGAGGATGTGGGTGTCGCCCTCGGCGTGCACGCACATGTAATCCCCCGCCGCATCGATCCACTGGATCGCCGGGATCGGAACCCGCACGGTCCTGCGGCCCTGGCGGATCGGCAACACCTGCGGCTGGCGCACGCCCAGGGCCGCGGTGCCATGCTCGAGCAGCTCGTCGAGCGCGATCTCTCCCGTGCCGGTGATCTCGCCGACGATCTCCAGCAGCCGATCGCGCTGATCGGCCGCGGTGCGCTCGCTGGCGCTCTGGCGCACCCGCTCCAGGGTTGCGTCGAACCGGCGGTCGTCGATGGGCTTCAGCAGGTAATCGATCGCGTGCGCCTCGAACGCGCGCACGGCGTACTGATCGTAGGCGGTGACGAATACGACGAGCGGCATGAAGTCCCGGGGAAGCTGCGCCAGCACGTCGAAGCCGGAAAGCCCCGGCATCTGTACGTCGAGGAACACCAGATCCGGCCGCTCGCGCTGCAGCATGCTCAGGGCCTCGCGGCCGTTGCTGCACTCCGTCACCACCTCGAAATCCGACGCCTCCTGCAGCCGCAGCGCTATGCCCCGCCGCGAGAGAAGCTCGTCGTCGACGATTGCGGTGCGGATCCTCATGCGCCGGCGCTCTGCGCGACGTGCGCCGGACGCCGGTAGCGGGGGCCGGGAGGATGCTGTGCCGCCTCCTCGCGGCCGGCCATCTCCAGAGGCAGCGCCATGTCGATCCTGAGGCCCGGGCGGCCATCGAGCACGGCGAACCGGCAACTGTCGCCGTAGAGCACGGCGAGACGCTCGCGCGTGTTGCGCAGCCCGACCCCGCCGCGCCGCTCCGCGGGCCGCGAGCGCTCGTCGAGGCCCGGGCCATCGTCGACCACGCTGACCTGCAACATCTCGCCGCGTACGCGGCCCTCGATACGCACCATCCCGCCCTGCTCACGCGGGGACACGGCGTATTTCAACGCGTTCTCGACCAGCGGCTGCAGCAGCAGGCTCGGCACCAGGGCGTCGAGGGCGGGCCCCTCGACCGCATACTCGAGGCGCAGGCGCTCGCCGAACCGCAGCCGCTCCGTGCCGAGGTAGAGGTCGAGGGCCTCGATTTCCTGCCCGAGCGTCACCCGCTTCATGGGGTCCTGGTCGAGCGTGTAGCGCAGGAACTCCGAGAGGCGCATGACGGCGTGATTCGCCGTGCGGTTCTGGTTGTCGAGAATGAGCGTGGAGATGGCATTGAGGGTGTTGAAGAGAAAATGCGGATTCAGCTGGTAGCGCAGCATCTTCAGCTGCGCCTCCTGAGCCAGGGTCACGGCCTTCAGCACGGCCTCCTGCTGCTGCTGCTTCGACTCGTAGTATTTGAAGCCGAAGTAGAGCGCGCTCCAGCACAGCAGCAGGTACGTCGAGATGAGGGCGCCCTCGAAGAGATCGAACATCGAGTCGAAGTGATGCTTCGCGTCGAGGCCGAAGTGCAGCGACGAGATATTGATGACGATGCGCAGCGCGAGCGCCGTCACGTACGAGGTCAGGAGCACGACGGGGATGACCCAGCGCTCGCTGCGGCCCCAGATGCTGCGGTACACGTACCGCATCGGTGCCGACAGCACGAACCCCGCCGTCGCCGCGATGGCGATCACCGGCCCGATGTTGGCGGGCTGCTTGTAGAAGAGGAAGCCGCAGTAGACCGTCAGCCCGTAGGCCAGCCAGCCGGCGGCGTGCAGCGACCAGAAGAGGCGGTTGCGGCCGGAGCGCAATTGCGAGAGCGTGAGCATGATTTACCGTGTTCCCTCACGGACCATCATACTCAGGAACAATTCCCCGGGAAAATCAGGAAGCGGGGCCGAGGAGCTGGTCGAGCGGCTGCTGCGGGGCCAGCATCGGGCCCTGGGCGAAGTCGCACCCCACGGCGGTGAGCCACTGCAGGGATGCCTGCGAGTCCACCTGCTGCGCCGTGCAGTGCAGGCCCAGCACCTTCACGGCCTGAACCACCGCCACCACCAACGCCTGGGACAGCTTGTCGCGCAGGGCGCCGCCCGTCAGCCGCGCGTCGATCTTCACGAGCCGCAGCGCCTTGGAGCGCAGCAACGGTACCACCGCCGAGTCGAACGAGAAGTCGTCGATGACGACGAAACAGCCGACCTTGTCGCATGCCGCCATGAAGCGCTCCACCTGCGCGCGGCGCTGAGTGCAGAGCGGCTCGGAGATCTCGAAGCCCACGGTGTCGGGTGCGACGCCGTGGTGCTGCAATCCCGCCGCGACCTGTTTCAGGAAGCCCTCGTCCTCGAGAGTGGCGATCGAGAGATTGAGCGTGAAGCTGGCGGGCTCCACCGTCCAGGCGGCACGGTGGCTGCCGAGCCAGGTCAGCAGACGCTGCGTTGCCAGGGAGTCGAGCGCCGCGGGGTCGCGCAGCGCCCGCGCCGAGCCGCTCGCCAGCACCTCGAAGCGTCGCGTACGGCCGCCGGAGCGCAGCTTCACGAACGGCAGCATCTCCAGGGTGACGAGGGCGGGGTCGAGCGAAAGCGCGCGCGAAGTGCCGGAAGTACCGGTCTGCGGCGAGCCCGCCAAGGATCTGGAGTTGCCGGTATCGGTTGGAGGCGCCGGCGCGCGCGAGCGACCCGTGTCCGCGGGGGCGGGTTGGCGCAGCGCCGGCGACGTGCCGGAATCGGCCGGCGCGGCAGCGGTGCCGGCCGCTCGCGAATGGCCGTTCATCGCCGGTGCGGGCTGAGCCGGCGCGGGCATCTTGACGGCCGCCGCCGCGTCCTGCCGCACCGGCTTGAGGATCGGCGCATCGGTCAGCTCGAATTCCAGGATGTCGTTCACCGCCCCCGGGGAGAGCTCGTCATCCGTCTTGGACGGCGGCGCGGTAGGGGCCCGTGCCGGAGAGGGGACTGCGGCGGCCTGCGATTCCGGCACCGCCACGGGCGCGTCGGCTTCCGCCAGGGAGAGGACCAGCGCCGTCGGGTCGGCATCGGCCCGCCGCGGGCCCGCGGGCCGCAACAGCACCGCGAGCTTCTGCAGGATGGGGCGCGTGGGCGCCGCCAGGATGCGGTCCATCAGGCCGTCGCCGCCGGACTTGAAGTCGGCGAGGATCATGACGAGTCCGACCAGATGGCCTTGCGGCGCGCGGATCGCGAGAAACGCCGCGAGACGCCCGTCCTCCAGCCCGTTCTCGCAGCAACTCTTGCTGCCGTGGGCGCCCAGCGTCTCCAGCGCTTCCAGCACCAGCGAATGCTCGTCGGGGCCGAGCGCGCCCTCGCTCAACCAGAGGACGTTGCCCTGACTGTCATAAATCGAGACGGAATGCAGCCGGATCGGCGGCAGCGCCGCACGCAGCTGCCAACCCAGGGCCTCCGCGGTGGTGGCCGACTCCGCGCCGGCTGCCGGCGCGGTGGCGGGCGGACGTGACGGGAGCGCGTTCTGTGGCTGCAAGACCTTCCCCATCGCGGACTGTGCTTCTTGGGCGTCGGATTGGTTTTTAGAGTGACAGCATACTCTCGGCGCCGCCGTGAAGCAGGTCTAGTTCGTGCGCGGCGCGCGGGAAAACCAGCGCTCGGGAGTTTGACTAAACGCGGCTCGAGCGGCTGAAGTGCTGGCGCGTATGCCCCTCGGGTGAAACAATGGGCACCCTGCTTGCGAGAGACTGCACCCGACCTTGAGTCAGCTCTGGGCACCCGCACAACTGGCCGTCCTGGCCAAGGTCGTGGACCTCAACGGCTTTTCGTCCGCGGCGCGCGCGCTCGGCGTTCCCAAGGCGGCGGTGAGCCGCGCCATCGCCGATCTCGAGCAGGCGCTCGGTGTTCGGCTCCTGGAGCGCACGACCCGGCGGCTGTCGCTGACCGCGGCCGGGCGACTCCTCTATCCGCATGCCCGGCGCGTGACCGAGGAATGTGACGCTGCGCGGGCGGCGATCGCGAAGGTGCATGCGCCGGCGGGCGGGCCGCTGCGCATCGTTTCCGATCCGGTCTACGGCCGGCTGCTGCTCACCCCGCTCGTGCCGCGCTTTCTCGAGAGCTTTCCGGACATTCCGTTGGAGGTGGCGCTCGATGGCGCCGACGCCGACGGTGGCTGGGACGTCGCCATTCGCCCGCGGCCTTCCGCCGACCCGGCGATCGCGCACCGCGTGCTCGGCGCGCCTCCCGCCCTGCTCTGTGCGACGCCCGGCTATCTCGAGCGGCGCGGCACGCCGCTGCGCCCCGAAGACCTGCGCAGCCACGACCTGCTGACGCCGGAGCCGGTCGAGCTGCCGGAATTCCGGTTGCTCCTCAGCCGCGGGAGCCAACGGGCGGAAGTGGCGTTATCGCCCAAGCTCGCGGTGGGCGATCCGGCCGTGCTGCATGCGGCGACGGCGGCCGGGCTCGGGATCGGCCTGCTGCCCGGATTCCTCTGCCGCCAGGGCCTCGCCACCGGGCGGCTGAAGGCCGTGCTGCCGGAGTGGACGGCGCCGCCCGCCGCCGCCCTGCACGCGCTCTATCCGGCGGCCCTGGAGGCGGACACGCGCGTGCGGCGGTTCGTGGAGTTTCTCACCGCCAGCGTCGTGCCGGCGCTGGCCGAGCCGTGAAATCCTACCCGCCGGCATATAGGTTACCGGCCAGTAGGATTGCGGCGCCGGGGCGGCTAGACTAGCCGGTCATCGGGCCCGACGCCGGGCCATTACCGCGGGCCTCCGTCGCCCCGCCGGAGACGAGACATGTATCGCGCGCCGCTCGAGGAACTGCGTTTCGTGCTCGAGGAGCTCCTCGGCATCGGACAGCTCGCCGCCTGCCCGGCCCTCGCCGACTACAGCGACGAGGTCGGCGCGTCCATCCTCGAGGAGGCGGCGCGCCTCGCCGAGACGGTGCTCGATCCGCTCAACCGCCCCGGGGACCGCGAGGGCGCCCACTGGTCGCCCGAGGGCGTCACGACGCCGAAGGGCTTCAAGGAGGCGTACGGGCAATTCGTGAGCGGCGGCTGGCAGCAGCTCGGCGCCGATCCGCGGTTCGGCGGCCAACGCGTGCCGCAGCCGCTGAGCAGCGCGGTGCAGGAGCTCTGGGGCGCCTCGAACCTCGCCTTCCAGCTCTGTCCGATGCTGACCCACGGGGCCGTGCACGCGCTCGAGCACTGCGGATCCGCGGAGCAGCAGCGGCTCTTCCTGCCCAGGATGGCGAGCGGGGAATGGACCGGCACCATGGTGCTGACGGAGCCGCAGGCGGGCTCCGACCTCGGGCAGGTGCGCACGCGGGCGGTGCCGGAAGGCGATCACTACCGGCTCTTCGGCCAGAAGATCTTCATCACCTGGGGCGAGCACGACTACACCGACAACATCATCCACATGGTGCTGGCGCGGATCGAGGGCGCGCCGGAAGGGGTGAGGGGCATCTCTCTTTTCATCGTGCCGAAGGTGTTGGTCAACGCGGACGGCTCGCTCGGCGGCCGCAACGAGGTCCGCTGCGTATCGATCGAGCACAAGCTCGGCATCCACGCGAGCCCCACCTGCGTCATGCAGTTCGGCGAGGAGCGCGGCGCGGCCGGCTACCTCGTGGGGGAGCCGAATCGCGGGCTCGAATACATGTTCGTCATGATGAACACGGCGCGCCTGGCGGTGGGCTGCCAGAGCTACGCGGTCGGCGAGCGCGCGTTCCAACAGGCGGCGGAGTACGCACGCACGCGCCTGCAGGGCAAGCCCGTCGGCGCCGGGGACGCGCAGCGGCTGCCGATCGTTCACCACCCCGACGTGAGACGCATGCTGTTGACCATGAAGTCCTGCACGCAGGCCGCGCGCGCGATCGGCTTCTATGCCGGGCAGCAGCTCGACCTGGCCGCGTACCACCCCGAAGCCGCGGCGCGGGCCGCCGCCCAGGCGCGCGGCGATCTGCTGATTCCGATCGTCAAGGGCTGGTGCACGGAGACCGCGAACGAGGTGGCTGCCATCGGCGTGCAGGTCCACGGCGGGATGGGATTCGTCGAGGAGACCGGCGCGGCGCAGTATGTGCGCGACGTGCGGATCACCACGATCTACGAGGGAACCACCGGCATCCAGGCGAACGACCTGCTCGGCCGCAAGATCGGCCGCGACCGCGGCGCCGCCATGGACGCGCTCATCGCCGACATGCGCCGCGAGCTGCAGGCGCTGGAGGGCGGCGAATCCGCGCCGCGGGAGACCCGCGATGCGGCGCTGCAGGGCGTCGGCCTGCTGGAGTCGGCGACCCGCTCCCTCGTCGGCAACCTGTCCGCCGCGCCGGAGCGCGCGCTGGCCGTCGCCGTCCCGTACCTGAAGCTCTGCGGACTCGTGATCAGCGGCTGGCTGCTCGCCAAGTCGGCGGCGATCGCAGCCGCGGGGCGCGGCGCGGCCGGCAGGGAGTTCTATCGGTCGAAGGTCCAGACGGCGCGCTTCTACGCCAGGCAGGTGTTGCCGCAGGCGATCGGGCTGGCGAAGATCGTCGAGGAAGGCGCGGCCAGCGTGTCGGAGGCGGACCCCGAGCGGGTGTAAGGGTCGCGATGGTGAGATCGCCGTGGGTGTCGCATGATCCGGGTGCTGTGCAATTTCGTTGCGATCGCATTTGCTCTGATAGCGTTGAGTTGTACGTCGGTTGTTGACGCTGCATCGGACGCCCAGGCCGCGGATGCTGCCCGGACGCGTGTTACTGTCGTAGATGACTTCGGGCGCCGGGTCACGGTCAACTATCCGCCGCGACGGATCGTCAGCCTGGCTCCCGGGCCGACCGCGATGCTGGTCGCCGCGGGAGCGGCCGCCCAGCTCGTGGCCACGATCGAGTACTCGGGAGAGCCGCCTTCCGAGAAGAGGCTGCTGGACGTCGGGACGGCCGGCGCCATCGACATGGAGCGGCTGATCGCCGCCAGACCCGATGTGGTCGTCGTGTGGCCGGACGGTAACAACCCCGTGCAGATCGCCAACATCGAGCGCTTGGGGGTGCCGGTCTATCGGCAGGAGGCAGTGACGCTCGCCGGCATCGGCGAGTCCCTGCGCCGGTTGGGCAGGCTGGCCGGGACGAACGCGGCGGCCGACCGGGCGGCGAACGCCCTCGAGGAGAAGCTTGCATCGCTGCGCAAGGAATACGGCAGCGTCAAACGCCCGCCCACGGTCCTGCTGGAAGTCTGGAATCGGCCGCTCTACACGGTGGGCGGCAGGGAGCTGATGAGCGACGCGCTCCAGATCTGTGGAATGCGCAACGTGTTTGCCGACCTGCCGCAGCGCGCGCCTGCGATCGGCATCGGCGCGGTGATCGCGCGCGATCCCGACATCATCATTGCCGCAGCGCCCCCTGGAAGGGGGGCCGCCTGGCTGGCGGAGTGGAAGCGCTTCCCGTTCCTGAGGGCCGTGAGAACCGGACGGCTGCTGGCCTTCGAGGATCAGCGGTTCAGCGGGTTGGGGCCGGGTATCGTCGACGCAACGGCGTCCTTGTGCCGGAAGGTCGCGGCCCTGGGCACGGGGCCCGGACCGAAGTAGGCCGGGGCGTCCCAGGTGGCACCGCCCCTACGGATAATCCGGTATCGCACCGGGACCGGCGCTC